>CAZTMO010000152.1:0-5349 GCA_964615105.1 uncultured Thermoleophilia bacterium | reverse complement strand
TGATCGCGGCGACGTCGGGCAACTACGGCGCCGCCGTCGCCAGCCAGGCGGCGCGTAACGGCCTCAAGTGCATCATCTGCCAGGAGACCTTCGACAGCCGTCATGTCGGCCAGCCGGAGATCGTCGAGAAGGGGCGCATCTGCGAGTCGTACGGCGCCGAGGTCGTGCAGATGACGGTCGGACCCGAGCTCTTCTTTCACATGGTCGAGCTGCTCGACCTCACCGGGTACTTCGCCGCCTCGCTCTACAGCAGCTTCGGCGTGAGCGGCATCGAGACCTTGGGACTGGAGATCTCGCGCGAGATGCGCGCCCTCACCGGCGCCGACCCGACCGCGGTGATCGTCACCCACGCCGGCGGCGGCAACACCACGGGCACCGCCCGCGGCCTGCGACGGGCCGGCGCGACGGGGACGCAGGTCGTCAGCGCCTCGGTCGACCTCAGCGGCCTGCACATGGCGAGCGACGGCGACTTCAATCGCAAGAGCTTCACCACGGGGCACACGGGGTTCGGCGTGCCGTTCGCCACGTGGCCCGACCGCGCCGACGTGCCGCGCAACGCCGCCCGCCCGCTGCGCTACATCGACCGCTATCTCACGGTCACACAGGGAGAGGTGTTCTACGTCACCGAGGCGATGGCCAAGCTCGAGGGTCTCGAGCGCGGGCCGGCCGGCAACACGGCCATGACCGCGGCCCTCAGCCTCGCCCGCGACCTGCCCCGCGAGGCCACGGTCGTGGTGCAGGAGACCGAGTACACGGGCGCCGGCAAGCACCACTGGTCGCAGCTCAACTTCGCCAGGCAGATGGGCGTCGAGGTCCGCGCCGGCGACCCCAGGGACAACGTCCCCGGCAAGGTCATCGTCATCCCTGAGGCCGTCGAACAGATCCGCGCCAACGACTTCGACGTCGCGCGCATGCGCAAGAGCTACGTGCGCAACGCGCTGAAGAACGCGCCCGAAGGCTACGCGCCGACGGCCGACGACATCGCCTTTTTGGCGGCCGATACCAACACCGAGCCAGCCGCCGTCGAGGCGATCCTGGTCGGACTGAAGGAGGTCTGAGATGGTTCGCGCGGACGAATACCTCGCCTGGCGAACGCACCTCGCCGACCTCTCCGACGCACAACTCGAGGCCATGTTCTGGGAGCTCGTCGAGGAGATCGTCGACCCGCTCATCGATCTGGCCCGCACGCACACGTCGCCTAGCGTCGAACGTTCGGTGCTGATGCGCATGGGCATCGACTCGCCGACCTGCAATGCGGTCGTCAGCGAGATCGACAAGCGCGGCCTGCTCGGCCACGGCGCGGGACACGTCGTCCTGCACTGCGCCCGGCAGTGGGACGTCGACGTCCGCGCCGCGGCCGAGAAGCTGGCCGCCGGCAAGGGCTGGGACACGGTCGAGAAGAAGTGGGGTGGCCGCCATGGCGCCTGAGACCGGCAGCAAGGGTCATCACCGCCCGGCGAAGGCGCCGGACCCGTACAAGCCGGTCGGCGCCCGACCGGACGACTGGGCCTCGAAGCACCCGCTCGACCCCGAGGCGAAGATCGACCTGCGGCAGATCCTCGACGGGCTTGAGCACTACCGGCCGCGCCGGCGCGGCTGGACCTGGCGCGCGCCGGTCGAGGACCAGGCGATCGGCCCGTTCTCTTACCGCGAGACATCGAGGAGCCTCGAGCGCAGCGTACCGCTGCCCGCGGCCAAGTACTTCGCCGACATCGACCCGCAGCCGGACTGCGTCGTCACGACCGAGATCGCCTCGGGGCGTTTTGAGGACGACGTCCGCCGCATGCGCATGACCGCCTGGCACGGCGCCGACCACATCATGGTCATCCGCACCGCCGGCCAGAGCCACATGGACAGCCTGCTCGAGGGCACGCCCGAGGGCGTCGGCGGCATCGCCGTGACCCGCAAGCAGGTGCGGGCGAGCCGCAAGGCCCTCGACCTCATCGAGGACGAGGTCGGGCGACCGATCAACTTCCACAGTTACATCAGCGGTGTGGCCGGCCCCGAGATGGCGGTCATGTTCGCCGAAGAGGGCGTCAACGGCGCCCACCAGGACCCGCAGTACAACGTCCTCTACCGCAACATCAACATGGTGCGCAGCTTCGTCGATGCGGCGGTGGCCAAGCGCATCATGGCCGCCGTCGACATGGCCCAGATCGACGGCGCCCACAACGCCAACGCCACCGCCCGCGAAGCGTGGAAGGTCATGCCCGAACTGCTCGTGCAGCACGCCATCAACTGCGTGTACTCGGTCAAGGCGGGCATGCCCAAGGCCAACATCTGCCTGAGCACGGTGCCGCCGGACGCCGCCCCGGCGCCGTGCGTGCGCATGGACCTGCCGTACGCGGTCGCCCTGCGCGACCTCTTCGGCGAGTACAAGATGCGCGCCCAGCAGAACACGCGCTACATCGAGTCGTGCGGCCGCGAAGCGACCGTCAACCACGTCCTGAACATGCTCATCAGCCGCCTGACCACGGCCGACATCCAGAGCACGATCACGCCTGACGAGGGCCGTAACGTGCCCTGGCACTACAACAACGTCCACGCCGTGAACACGGCGCGCCAGACGCTCGTCGGACTCGACGGCCTGCGCAAGGTCGTGAAGATCGACCGCACGGCTCCGGAGCTCAAGAGCAAGGTCCGCGAGCTCAAGGAGCGTGCCGTCCTCTTCCTCGAGGGCATGGTGCGCGACGGCGGCTACTTCGCGGCCGTACAGGAGGGCTACTTCGTCGACTCGGGCTGCTACCCCGAGACCAACGACGACGGCATCTTCCGCAAGATCGACGGCGGTGTGGGGGTCGGCACGGTGGTCGAGCGCGCCGACGACTACATGGCGCCGGTGTGCCACCACTTCGGCGACAACCACCTGCCCGAGGGTCTGGCCAAGCCCTGCGACGCCGTCGGCGGGTGCACGCTCTGCGACGAGGACCTGATCCCGTTCATCGACGAGCTCGACCCCGAGGACAACGTCGACGTCCGTCTCGCGCGCACCTCCGAGCTCCGTGAGAAGGGGCTCATCAAACCGGAGGTCGAGTGGGCCGGCGACGGGTTCGTCGTCGTGACCATGTTCCTGCCCGCACAGGAGCGCGTCGCCGAGTCCGCCGCTCTCGAGCTCGCCAAAGCGATGAACCTCGAGGAGCCCGAGGTCATCCACAAGCAGGTCATGCATCCGGCGGAGGGCACGCTCCTCGAGGTCCGCGGCCGGCTGGAGGTCACGGTCGACCCGTCCACGCTGGTGATCCCGGAGGAGAAGCACCTCGTCCCCGAAGATGAGATCCGGACCTTCGTCAAGGATCACGGTCTCAAGTGCGTGGCCGCGACGGTGGGCGACGACGAGCACTCGGTGGGCATGCGCGAGATCATCGACATCAAGCACGGCGGCATCGAGAAATACGGCGTCGAGTGCGTGTACCTCGGCACCTCGGTGCCGGTCGACAAGCTCCTCGACGCCGCCATCGAGCATGCCGCCGACGCCGTGCTTCTCAGCACGGTGATCACGCACGGCGAGATCCACCGCCAGAACATGGAGAAGATCGCCGACCTTGCGGTGGAGAAGGGCGTGCGCGACAGGCTGCTCCTCATCAGCGGCGGAACCCAGGTCACCGACGAGCTCGCGCGAAGCTGGGGCATGGACGCCGGCTTCGGCCGCGGCACCAACGGCCACCACGTGGCGAGCTTCATGGTCGAGAAGCTGCGCGACCGCGTCGTCGAGGCGGGGTGAGGCGCGGCGTGAGCACGGCGACGCGCAGGGGAGGAGCGCGCGGCGGCGAGGCCGCCGCGCGCCCCGTCGACGCGCTCGTCGCCGAGATAGGCTCGACGACCACCGTCGTCAGCGCCTTTGATGGGCTCTCCGACGAGAGCCGCGCGGGCGGGGCGGCGCCCTGTCTTCTGGGACAGGGCGCCGCCGCCACCTCGGTCGTCGACGGCGACGTCACCGTCGGCGTGGACGCTGCGCGCGCCCAGATGGAGGCGGCCACCGGGCCGCTCGCGCCGCGCGAGTTCCTGGCCACGAGCTCGGCCGCCGGCGGCCTGCGCATGACCGTACACGGCCTGACGGCCAAGATGACGGCGATGGCGGCGCGTGAGGCGGCGCTGGGCGCCGGGGGCGTCGTGGAGTACCAGACCGCCGGCAAGCTGCGTCGTCACGACCTGGCCAAGATCGCCGCCGCGCGTCCCAACGTGATCATGCTCGCCGGCGGCGTCGAGGGCGGCGACATCGACACCGTGCTGCACAACGCCGAGCTGCTCGCCGGCGTCGACTTCGCGGCGCCGCTCGAAGGCGACGTCGCCGCCTCGCCTGATGAGGAGCACGCCGCCGGCGCAGGGGGGACGGTCCACGACGTACGCCACGCCCCGGTCCAGGACCGTGTGCTCGCCGCGGGCAAGAAGCCGATGGTCATCTACGGCGGCAACTCGGCGGTCTGTGACGAGGCCTGTCAAGTGCTGCACGCGGCGGGCTTCGAGGTCCGTGTCACGCCCAACGTCTATCCGGGCATCGACGAGCTCGACGTGCTTCCCGCGCGCGCCGTCATCCACGACGCCTTCGAGGATCACATCATCCACGCGCCCGGCATGGAGCGTATCGGCGTTCTCGTCACGGGCAAGATCCTGCCCACCCCCGGCGCCGTCCTCATCGCCTGCGAGCGGCTTGCCGACGACATCGGCGACCTCGTCGCGATCGACGTCGGCGGAGCGACCACCGACGTCCATTCGGTCACCGACGGCAGCATCGAGTACGCCGCGCTTCAGACCGAGCCACAGCCGCACAGCAAGCGCACCGTCGAGGGCGATCTGGGCACCTACGTCAGCGCCGCCCACGTGGTCGAGATGCTCGCCCGGCAGGAGCGGCCGGCGAAGCTGCCGCCGGCGATCCCGGCGACCACGGACGAGGTCCAGGCGGCGCTCACGCTGGCGCACTATGCCGCCGTGGCCGGAGTGCAGCGGCACGCCGGGCAGCTCGCCCACCTGTACACGCCGACCGGGCGCCAGACGGTGGCTCGCGGGCGCGATCTGACGGCGTGCCGCTGGGTGATCGGCACCGGCGGCGCCTTCACACGCCTGCCCGGCGGTGAGGCGCTGCTTCTCGACGTGCGCGCCAGGAACGGCGGTGAACGCCTGCTGCCGCCCGGAGACGCGCGCTGCGTCGTCGACCGCGACTACATCTTCGCCTGCTGCGGCGTGCTCCTCGCACGCTTCCCGGCCGAGACGATCGTCGCGCTCATGCGCCACAGCCTCGGCGTCTGACGCCCTGCCTCACTTCACGACCAGCTTGTTGACGCCGGCCTTCGCCTGCCGGTTGCCGGCCGCGTCGACCGCCGTCACGTAGAACTTGTAGGTCTTCTTGGCCAG
>CAZTMO010000151.1:0-5401 GCA_964615105.1 uncultured Thermoleophilia bacterium | reverse complement strand
GCCTCGCCGCCGGCGCCCTCGACGTCGGCAAGGCCACGGCCGGCGTGGCGCTGGCGCGCGCCGCCGGCCTCGGCGCCTGGGCCCTCTTCCCCGTCGCCGTAGCGCCGTTGTTCGGCCACGCCTTCACGCCCGTCCTGCGCGGCCGCGGCGGCAAGGGCGTCGCGACGACCTTCGGCTCCTGGATCGGCCTGCTCGGCCTGTTCGGAGGCGGCCTCGTCCTCGCCCTCTGCTACGCCTTCTTCTACCTCGTGCAGCGCGTCGACGCCTGGACGAACATCTTCGGCGTCGCCCTCTTTCTCGCCGTCCTCGCCGCCCGCGGCGAGCCCGCCTGGCTTCTCGCCGTCGCCCTCGCCGATCTCGCCCTGCTGGGGTGGACGAACCGCAAGGAGCTCACCGCCCGCCCGCACCTGCGCCGCCCCGCCTGGGGGCACAGGACGTCGTAGGTCGCCGCCGGTCGCCGCCAGGATGCCTGCGCTCAGCAGGGCGATCGAGCGGTCGGCGAAAGGGACCGGACCCTGGTCAGGTCGGGTCCCCGCATCCTCCCGGCTCGCGATCGCACGCCGCCCAGTGCGCGGCGTGGTCGTGGAGGACCCAACGCACCCCGCCGCGCGGGTCGGACACGTCGCCGAAGAAGCGCGGGATGACGTGCACGTGGACGTGCATCACCGACTGGCCGGCGGCGACGCCGCCGTTGACGCCGACGTTGAACCCGTCGGCGCCGGTCTCGGCCAGCACGTCGCGCGCCACCTCGTGGACGAGCGCCCACAGCGAGGCCGCCTCTTCGGCGCTCAGACCGAGCAGGTCCGGCTCGTGCCGGCGCGGAACGACGAGCCTGTGCCCCTCCGCGACAGGGTAGGCGTCACGGAGGGCGACGGCGAGGCCGTCCGGCGACGCGGCGATCACGTCGCCGCCGGCGACGCGCGCGCAGAACGGACAGCCGTCGGCATCGAGGTGGTCCATATCCTTCAGTGTACCAACGGCGGCCGGGCACTGAGGGCCGGCAGGCTCCCCGCCGTCAGACGGCCTGGATGGCCGCGACGCACGGCCCACTCGCGCATGCCATCGCCGGCACCGGCCGGCGCGACCGCCGACCCCACGACCAGACGAGGACCACGCGCTCGGCCCCGACCTTGTCGAGCAGCTTGGTCACGCCGTAGCTGCCGCGCGTGCAAAGCAGAAGGCGACCCGGCGCGGAGGCACGAGACGAGGCGGTCGAGCCGCTCAGCTCACTCGTCGCCTTCCAGCAGGCTCATGGTGAGGCGGATGACCAGGTCTCTCTGCCCGGGCTCGCTTTCGGCGATGAGAAGCGCCAGGGCCACCATCGCGTTGTCGGCGATGCACTGCGTTCCGTCAGGGCGACCGAGAAGCCGGTTGCGCGCCAGGTACTCGAGGAACAACAGGGCGCCGATGCGCTTGTTGCCGTCGGAGAACGGATGGTCCTTGATGACGAAGTAGAGCAGGTTCGCCGCGCGAAGTTGGACCGACGGGTACAAGAGTCGCCCGTCGAACGTCTGCTCGATGGCGCCGAGGATCGCAGCCAGCTGCTCGTCGCGCTCCTGCCCAAAGAGACTGCCGGCCTCTCCGCGTTCCGCCACTGTGTACCACGCGCGGAGTTGACGTGATAGCCGACGGAGATGACCGCGTCGAGGTTGTAGAGGGCCACGGGCTTGTCCGAGGAGGCAATATGCACTTTCTGCATAGTGCTCTCGGGAGAGAGCTCGTCGTCTGCCAGCGCTCGGCTGAGGTGGCGTGAGATCACCGACTGATCGCGGCCGAACAACGCCGCCATCTGCCGCTGCGTGAGCCAGACCGTCTCATGCTCGAGGCGTACGTCGAGGCGGACCTCGCCGTCTGGGGAGTGATAGAGGACGACCTCACCGCCGCCGTTCTCGCAAAGCTCGCTCATCGCGTTCACGAGCGTACAGAGGCCTCTGGGCCGACACAAGGATGACGATCGCGTCGCGGGGTTGATGTTCCGGCCGGACGTCGGGGTGACCAGGCGACAGAAGCTATGCTCGCCTGCGCGGCCGGGTGAACGTCAGGCCGATGCCCGTTGCAGCTCGACCGGCTCCCGCAGGTCACGCGGCACCGCGATATCGACATCGCGCGTGCGCAGCGACACGGCACCGTCGTCAGGCGGCTCGAAGACCTCGTAGAGGTGCGGTACCCATCCGCCGACGACGACGATGTCGTCGGTGGTGTCGGAGCGGATCTCGCCGGTGGTGGGGTCGTAGACGTCGAGGCCGTGGAGCTCGACCTGCAGCTTGCCGCCTTCGAGGGTGCGCAGATCGAGATCGGGCTCGCCGAAGACCATGAAGAGGTTGCCGGCGCCGGTGCTGCAGCCAGGCACGGTCTACCGCTCTAGCCACGACCTCGCCAGGGTTCGCCAGGCAGGCGCGATACGAGCTGATCGAGCACGAGAGCTGCCGCCGAGTCGACGTCGTAGGCGTCTCCGTCACCAAGTAGTGGAAGAACGTCACCGCGAAATGCGGCCGAGCTGATCTTCTCACTCAGATTCGCCTCCAGCATCGCCCTGGTGGCAGCGGCCGCGTCAGCAGTCATGTAGCGCTGGAAGCATTCGACGATGCTGTCGAAGTCGACGTCGAGAGTCGCCAGCGCCGCCCAGAGGTCGTACAGATCGCGACCCTTCTTGCGCTGGTACAACGCGCGCAGCTTGGTGCCGAGCAGCTCCTCAACATCGTAGGTCGTGATGGCGGCCGCGGCAGAGTGCCACAGGGTCGCGACGGAGTAGTCGACGGCGCGCAGCCCGCGACAGGTGAAGTGCTCACGGGTGTTGATCTCGACCTTCACCCTCATGCGCTGCGCGGGAAGCGCGGTTGTGCCAAAGCGATAGAGAAGCTTCACGCTGTCGGCGTTTCGCCCCCAGCTCGGCTCGCCAAGCCATGGGTCGAGCGCTTCCCGGATCGAGTCGAGGGCCGGGCCGATCGGCCCGGCCTTGAGCTGCACGAGGTCGATGTCTTCCGAGTAGCGACGCGGCGGTTCGAAGTGAAGCTTGTGCAACGCGGTGCCGCCGCGGAACGCGAGCGACTCAGCGACAACGGGGTGTGCGTACATCTCGACGAGTGCCCGCGACAGGACGAGGTCTTGCTCGACCTGCGCATCCGTCGGCCATGGCGCCCGTGCACGCCACGCGGTGATGTGCGCACGCGGGATCACGCGTCGAGGTCGATGGTCTCGTTGGGCACGACCCTCCACGGAACCGAGGCGCGATCGGCGCCCGCCGGTAGTCCGGGAGCGAGCGAAACGGAGCGGACGCGCCTGCTCGCCAACTCCCGCGTCAGGGCATCGGCGAGCTGCTGATGGCCGACGAGGTCAAGCAGGTAGCCGAGCCGCTGGATCTCGGGCGTGGGGCGCGATGTCGCGAGCTCGCGCAGCGCATCGGCATGCAGGGTCTCGGCAAGGTCCGAAAGGACGGTCGCGACGTTGCTCAGACCTCCGGCGGCCGCGACGAAGCGCACCAGGTCGAACGCCGTGACATCAGGTGTCGACACCCGCATGTACCCGGTGTCGGTCTGAACCTGAGTCACGGACGAGGTCTCGGCGCCCCGGCTGACATGAAAGTCGATGCGCACGCGACCGGCCTCGGCCGACCGCATCGGGCGGTCAGTGATGACCTGAAAGCGCATCGGCTGCTGATGCGCCGCCCCATGGATCGCCGCAGCAGTGAGGAGGGCGACGTAGTACGGCCGCCCGACAAACCGCATGGGATCGTCGATGAACCAGCTGGCCGGCGGACAGCCCGGCTCGCGGTACTCGGGGGGGACGATGACGTTGAAGCCTCTGCGAGGCGTCGCGAGACGCTGGGCCGAGCGAAGGCGCCGGAGCGCTTCGGCCACGGCGCGGGCGGACGCCGCCACGGCCGCCCGCGCCTCGGCGTCGGTGAACGAGTAGCGGCCCTTGCCCTGCAGGCTCTCGATGAAGTGCAGCGTGTCTGACGTATCTGCCATTGTGTTTGCGGATAGTACATGATTCTGCGGAGTTCCGCAAATGAAGCGGCGCGTTATTCGAGACATGCGCTCCGTGGTCAGTCACGATCCAGTGGTCCCGCGGACGGGCGAGGACGGCGCTGCCCGTGCGGCGAGGGCTGCCAGATGTTGACCTCGTCCGGCGGCTCGGCGCGGTGCAGGAAGTGCGAAGACCAGCCGAAGTCGGTGTTGGCGATGAAGCCTGCTGTCGCGCCGGCCTTCACCGCAGCGGTGCTACGGTCGAGTTCTGGCGGGGAGTCGCTCGTACGAGGACTCCTCCATGCCCGCGGCGCGTTGCGCGTGCTCGATGGTCAGGCTGACGATGTGGCCGTCGGCGTCCACGTCGATGTAGAGGTTCTCGTCGAGCTCGCGCGTCTCGACCGGCGTGCCGCCGAACTGGACCAGCGCGGTATCTGTGTCGGCGAAGTACTTGACGTGCATGGTCACTCCCCCAGGCCGAGCCCCTTCCGGCTACAGGAGATCACGGGACTCCTCGGCGGTGAGTCCGGCGTCGCGAACGTTCCCGCCGCGGGATGCCCCCTCCTCTGGTACGAGCAGAAGAGTCAGTGCCTCTGCTTGATGACATCGTAGCGCAGTCGTCTCCAGGCAGCGCCGACGGGATGCGCTTCGGCGTTGGCCGACTGGGCGTCTGCTCGGAGGGCCGGTCAGGCCCCGAGGATCTCGTTCAGGCCCTCCATGACCCGTGCGAGTTCCTCCGGCGAGGCGGCCCCCAGCTTGCGGCCGATGCGCTGCACCGACAGCGTGCGGATCTGGCTGATCTTGATCCACGATGGCTTCGTTAGCTGCGAGGAGCTCAGCTCGAGGGTCAGTGGGAAGCCGGCTCGCTGGGGTTGAGTCGTCAGCGCGACCGCGATCACGGTGCCCGAGCGTTCGTTGAAGACGTCGGCGCTCAGGATGAGGACCGGCCGCCGGCCCGACTGCTCATGCCCGCGGGTCGGATCGAGATCAGCCCAACGGACCTCGCCCCTCAGTACTCTGGCCACTCGGCCAGCTCCCCGCCCATGCCTTCTTCGGCCAGAGCCTGCTCGAGACCAGGATCGAGCTTGGCACACTCCTCCGCGAGACGACTGTGCGACAGTCGCGAGAGCTTCTCGTCGAGAGCTTCCTGGATGGCTTGGCTGCGGTTCGGGAAACGGTGTTCGGACACCAGCCGGTCGATCGCGCCCAGCGTGTCTTCATCGATCGTGATGGCTATCTTCGCGCGTCCCATGATTCACCTTCGGGTATGATGATATGTCATACCCAGAGCCCTTTCAAGGTGAAGCGGCAGCGCGATCTCGCCCTCGTCTTGCTCAGGAGTCCCAGCCATGTCGTCTCGCAGCGTAGCCGTGGCTGGCCTGCTGCGCATTCCGGCGAAAGCGATCAGTCAGTCCGGGGTTTTCGATCACCTCGCC
>CAZTMO010000150.1:0-5438 GCA_964615105.1 uncultured Thermoleophilia bacterium | reverse complement strand
CCCCGTCCAGCTTCGTGATCTCGCCGTCCCCGAACCGCGCCTCGAGGCGCGCGAGCACGGCGTCGACGTCGTCGACCGTCGAGTTGATCTCGCCGGAGATGAAGTAGCGGCTGCGGAGCGGCTCGAGCAGCTCGGCCATCGTGGTGCGCTTGCGCGCCAGCAGGTCGAGGACGAGCAGGGCGGGGATGAACCCTGAATCGGCGTTGTGGTTGTCGCGGAAGTAGTAGTGGCCCGAGACCTCGCCGCCGAACAGCACCGGCTCGCGGCGCATGCGTTGCTTGAAGAAGGCGTGGCCGACGCGGTTCACGAGCGGAACGCCGCCGTTGGCGCGGATCGTGTCGGGCACCGCGCGGCTGGCGCGCAGGTCGTAGAGGATCGCAGCGCCGGGATGACGTGCCAGAAGGGCTTCGGCGAGGAGGGCGGTGAGGAAGTCCCCGGGCACGGACTCACCCGTCTCATCGACGAAGAAGCAGCGGTCGGCGTCGCCGTCCCAGGCGATCCCCAGATCGGCCTTCTCGGCGAGGACGCGCGCGCGGATCTCGCGGCTGTTCTCCTCGAGCAGCGGGTTGGGCTCGTGGTTGGGGAACGTGCCGTCGACCTCGAAGTACATGGGGACCGTCTCGAGCGGCGTGTCGGCGAAGACCAGCGGAGCGAGCTTGCCGGCGACGCCGTTGGCGGCGTCCATGACGACCTTGAGTGGGCCGAAGGCGGCGACGTCGGCGAACCTACGCAGATGCTCGACATACGACGGGTAGAGGTCTGCGGTCGCGCGCGTCACGCCCGGAGCCGCCGGAGGGAGGTCCCCGAGGGCGAGTGTGCGCTTCATGAGCTCGGGCATGCCCGCCTCGCCCGAGAGCGGCAGGGCGCCCTGACCGACGAGCTTCATGCCGTTGTAGAGCGGCGGATTGTGCGAGGCCGTGACCATGGCGCCGCCGTCGAGCCCGCGGTCGGCGACCGCGAAGTAGAGCATCTCCGTCGCCACCAGGCCGACGTCGAGCACCGAGGCGCCGGCGGCGGCGGCGCCGGCGGCGAAACCCTCGAGGAGACCCCGCGACGACGGACGCGGATCCATGCCGACGCCCAGCGTCCGCGCCCCCAACTGCTGCGCGAGGGCATAGCCGATCCTCTCCGCCGTCCCCTCGTCGATCTCCGACGGGTAGAGCCCACGCACGTCGTAGGCCTTGAAGATCGCCTCAGGTATGGTCATCTCTCCCTCCTCCTCGCCGTCCGGAGCCCCTCACGCGGGCGACGGCCGCGCCCCTACGCCTCGCGAGCCCCGAACTGCTCGCGGAACTGGATGCAGCCGTCGGCCAAGACCGTCCCCGGTTCAAGGCAGATGCCCGCCGCCAACTGGTTGGCGGCGCCCACGTCGCAGGCCTCGCCGAGAACGGCCGCGTGCAGCCGGGCGCCCGCGCCCACGCGACAGTCGCGCACCAGGATGCTGCGCGCGACCTCGGCGTGGGCGCCGATCCGCACACCCGCCTGCACGACCGTCTCGCTCACACTCGCTCCTTCGCCGACCTCAGCGCGGGCGCCGACCACGGCGAGCGGCCCTACACGCGCCCCGGCGCCGACGGCGGCGCCGTCCGCGATGTAGCACGGCGGCACTACCCGCGCCGCCGGGTCGACCGTCGCCGTCGGCGCCACGTGCACGTAGGTCTCACCCAACACGTCGCCGACCGTCGTACGCACGGCGCGCTGGAGGATGTCGAAGTGCGCCTGCAGATAGCTCTCGGGCGTCCCGATGTCGCGCCAGTACCCGTCGTCGACGTGGCCGTACAACGACCCGGCGCGCGCCAACTTGGGAAAGACGCCGCGCTCGATCGAGAACAGCTTGCCGCGCGGGATGAGCTCGAGGACTTCGGGCTGCAACACGTACACGCCGGCGTTGATCAGCGCCGCGCCCTCCCACTCCCCGGGCTTCTCGACGAAGCTCGCTACCGACCCGTCGGAGCGCAGCTCGACAAGCCCATAGCGACGTGGGTCGGCGACCGGGGTGAGGAAGATCGTCGCCATGGCGCCCTTCTCGCGATGCAGACCGGCGAGCGCCCCGAGGTCGACGTCGCTGAGGACATCGCCGTTGAAGACGAAGAACGGCGCGTCCTCGAGCCGGTCGGCGCAGTTTGCGATCGCGCCGGCCGTGCCCAGAGGCTCGTCTTCGACGACGTAGTCGACGGCGATGCCGTAGGCGGCGCCGTCGCCGATCTCGGCCTCGATCGCCGCGGCGAGGAAGCCGCTTGAGAACACGGCCCGGGCGACGCCGTGACGCACGAGATCGTCGAGGATATAAGCGACGAAGGGGCGCTCGACCACGGGCGCGACGGGCTTCGGCACGCGCGACGTGACGGGTCGCAGGCGCGTGCCCTCGCCGCCGACCAGAATGACGGCCTGCGCCGGTGTGCCACGAGCGGACACGGCGGCGGCCGTCAGCTCGGCGCGGCGGCGACGGCGGTGTCGCCGCGACCGATGCCGTCGTACTCGAGGCCGGCCCCGGTGACCACGTCCGGGTCCAGGAAGTTGCGCCCGTCGATCAGCAGCGGCCGCCGCATGGCGGCCGCCACCGCGTCCCAGTCGAGGCGCCCGAACTCGGACCACTCGGTGACCAGCACCGCGGCGTCGGCGTCTGACAGCGCCTCGAGCGGGTCGTCGACGATCGTCACTCCGGGGAACAGCGGGTGTTCGCCGGCCGGGATCATGGGATCGTGGGCGCTGACCTCGGCGCCCTCGCCCTGAAGCCGTGCGGCGAGTACGATCGACGACGCCTCACGGAGATCGTCGGTGTTTGGCTTGAACGTGAGGCCGAGGAGGGTCACCTTCTTGCCGTGCAGGCGTCCCAGTCGCTGCTTGAGCTTGGTGACCACGCGCCGCTTCTGCAGCGCGTTGACCTCGAGGACGGCGTTCAGAAGCTGAAAGTGGTAGCCGCTGTTGCCGGCGAGCTGCTTGAGCGCCTGGACGTCTTTGGGAAAGCATGAGCCGCCGTATCCGATCCCGGCCTGGAGGAAGTGCGGCCCGATGCGGTGGTCGAGACCCATCCCCCGCGCGACCTCGCGCACGTCCGCCCCGACCTGCTCACACACGTTGGCGATCTCATTGACGAACGAGATCTTCGTGGCGAGAAACGCGTTCGAGGCGTACTTGATCATCTCGGCCGTGGGCACCGAGGTCCGGACCACCTCGGCGTCGATGCCGCGGTACAGCGCTTCGACGGCGTCGCCGTCCTGGAGGCGGAAGGAGCCGACGACGATGCGGTCCGGCTCGAGGAAGTCCTGGATCGCCGCGCCCTCGCGCAGGAACTCCGGGTTCGAGGCGTACGTGACCTGAGTCGCGCCGAGGCCGGCGAGGTCGGCCATGATCCGCTCGCCCGTCCCCACAGGGACGGTGCTCTTCATCACCATGAGCCGCTCGCCGCCGCGCGCCGCGATCTCGGCTGTCGCCCGCTGGACGCGCGACAGGTCGGCATCCCCGGACGGCGAGGGCGGGGTGTCGACGGCGACGAACAGGATGCGGCAGGCGTCGAGCAGCTCGTCGTACGACGTCGTGAACGAGAGACGCTCGCTGGTATCGTCGATCAACTTGTCGAGCCCGGGCTCGTAGATCGGCACCTGGCCGGCACGCAAGCCCGCGATCTTCGCCTCGTCGACGTCCATGCACACCACGCGATGCCCAAGATGGGCGAAACAGACTGCCGAGACCAGACCCACGTATCCTGTACCGACGACACCGATCGGCGTCACGCCATCCATGCCCTCTCCACACCTCCATGCGTCTCCGCCCGAGCCTGGCGACTCGGGCGGCTAGTCTACCATCGGGCGCGCGCGCACCGGTCGTGGGCGTGCGCCCGGCGAGGACGCCCCGGCAGGACGTTGCCGTCGACGATGCCTGGCAGCGCCATCAGCGACCACGCGGACGTCGCGCTCCGCGGTCGACGATCCACGCACGGCGCGCCGCCTGTTGAGCGAGTATCGGGAGCCCTCCTATACTCCAAGGGACATGCGCGTCTCGACGACACGGATCTCCGCCCGCTTCGCGACAACCCTGTGCCTCGTCGCGTGGGTGACGCTGGTCGTGACGGCGCCGGCCGCGGCCGCGGTCGCACGCGCGGTGGTCGACGTGGGCCTTCAGGGGCAGACGGAGGAACAGCGGGCGGCGAGCGTTCGTGAGATCGCCGGCCAGTTGCGTGCGAAGTACCTGCGGGTCTCGATCGAGTGGGACCGCGCCGAGCCCAAGAAGGGCGCCTGCGACGAGACTCTTCTCGCCGGCATCGAGGATCTCCTCGACCTCGCCGAGACGGAGGGCCTCCGCGTCGTGATCACCGTGGTGGGGACCCCGGAGTGGGCCTCAGACAAGAGCCTCTGGAACGAACCGCCGTTCGGTACCGGCAGGTACGCACCCAACATCGTGCCGCGGGCCGACGCCGCCGGCGACTTCGGCGCCTTCGCCGGCATGCTCGCGGCACGCTTCAAGGGGCGTGTCTTCGCCTACGAGTGCTGGAACGAGCCCAACATCTCGCTGTTCTTCTATCCGCAGGTCCTCGACCGAAACGACAAGAACGACGACTTCGCCGCAGCCCGCTACACGAAGCTGCTCGAGGCGTTCTCTGCCGCGGTGCGCGCCGCCGACCGCAGCGCGCTGGTCATCGGCGGCGCGACGGCCCCCGTCGGCGGCGAATACGAAGGCCGCACGCGCACGAGTCCGCAGCTCTTCGCCCGGCAGCTCAAGGCGCACGGCGCGCTCGCCGCGATGGACGCCTACTCCCACCACCCCTATCAACCGGGGCCGGCCCCGCCCGCGCCCGAGGCGGCGCCGCGCACCCCGAGCACGACCGTGACCCTGCAGAACCTCGGGACGCTCCTCGACATCGTCCCGGCGTTGCCGTTCTACCTTACGGAATACGGCTACAACACGTCCCCCTGCGACATGTTCGGCATCCTGCCGGGCCAGCAGTTGAGCCACGCGCGGCAGGCCGCGTACCTTCAGCGCGCCTACCGCTACGCGGCGCGCTACCGCCGCGTCAAGGCCCTGTTCTGGTACCTGCGGCAGGACCACGCGCCGAGCGGCAAGCCTGACGACTCGACCGGCGTCTACACCGGGCTGCGCACGCTTTCGGGCAGCCGCAAACGCTCGTGGTTCGCGTTCGCGGGGGGCACGAAGCTCACGCTCGACGCAACGTCGCCCGTGACGCCGGGCGCCCACGCGAAGCTGACGGGCGCCCTGACCTGCAGCCGCCTCGCGACGGCGGGCGACCCCGGCGGACTGAGAGCCAAGCGGCTGGACGTCCAGCGCAGGGTCGACGGTGTGTGGAAGACGGTGAAGTCCGTGAAGACGCGGACCGGCGGCCGTTACGCTGCGTGGCTGCGGCTCGGCGGCAGCGCCCGGCTGCGGGTGCGCTGGCGGGGCGTCGTCGCCAGTCCCGCGAAGTCCGTCGCCGTCCGCTGACC
>CAZTMO010000149.1:0-5504 GCA_964615105.1 uncultured Thermoleophilia bacterium | reverse complement strand
CTTCCGCTACCTGATCGGCTGGGCCAAGCCGCTCGAGATCGATTACAGCGCGACGAAGCCGAACGTACAGACCGTCGGCCAGCTCTCCAGGCGACCGGCCGGCACGAAGCAGGGCCTCAAGATCGACCTGCCCGACGAGGTCGTGACGACCGAGAACCTGGCCGGGAGCGGCGACGCCTGGTGGTCCACGCGCTCCGATTTGAGCGACTTCTATCTGGCACACGACTTCGACCTGAGCGGCGCCACCGCTCCCGAGCTCTCGTTCGCGACCTTCTGGAGCATCGAGGACGGCTGGGACTACGGGTACGTGGAGGCCTCCGACGACGGCGGCTCCACCTGGACCAGGTTGGCCGATACGGACGGCTACATGGTCGACGACGGCAGCGGCGACATGGCCCTGACGGGGGAGCCCAGCTCGGCCGTCACCCTTCATTTCGACCTGTCGGATTACGCCGGCCAGGACGTCACCGTGCGCCTGCGCTACGTCACCGACATGGCCGTGCAGTGGGCCGGCTGGTGGGCCGACGACTTCGACCTCGTCGACGGCGCCACGACGCTGTTCAGTGACGACTGCGAGTCGGGCGCCGGCGACTGGGAGACGAACGGCTTCGTCTTCGTGCCCAAGACCGACTCCTACCCGCTGTACTACCTCGCCGAGTGGCGCAACAACAGCGGCTTCGACCGCGGTCTCAAGTACGCCTACTCGACCGTGTACAGCAACGACGCCACGACCGAGTGGGAGGTCGACCGCTCGCCGTACAGCGTGCCCGGCATGGTGCTGTGGCTGCGTAACGGCGCGTACGACTTCGACTACACGCTCGGCGACTCGTGGTGGGATCCGCCCTGCTACGGCCCCAAGCACGCCCTGAGCGTCGTCGACAGCCATTACTGGCCGTTGACGTGGAGCAACATCGACTCCTCAGCCGGCGTGCCGCTGCGCATCAGCTCGCGCTGCCAGCCGTCCAATGCGGCGTTCACGCTGCAGAAGACGACGCCGTTCACGCTCCGCCTCGGGTACAACCCGGCGACCGGTGATTACGTCGACGAGCCGATGGAGGTCAAGACCTTCGCCGCCCAGAAGGGCGTCTCGCAGTTCCACGACTCGCTCGGCTACTGGCCGGGCCTGTGGTACGACCTGTGGGATGATGGGTTCTACTTCTGGCAGGCCGAGGCCAGCACGACCGTGCCCGCCCAGGGTCCGTACACCACGAGGGTGACGTGGCGTAACCAGGCGCCGTGCACGTACCTCTACGGCGTCGACCTGGGCGACACGGTCCTCGGCTCAGGCGACCCGCGCGACGACGGCGTACAGTACGGCGTCAACATCGCCGTCCTGAGCAAGGCCAAGAACGGGAGCTGGGGCAAGCTCGCCGTCTGGAACGCGACGACGCTGGCGAAGGTCAAGGTCGTCCGCGACAAGGCGAAGGTCGCCCCCAAGGGCCTCATCCGCTACACGGTGACGGTCAGGAACCCCGGCCCGGCGAAGCAGCCGTTCAGGGTCGAGGCGCCGATCCCGAAGTACACGACGTTCGCGAGCGGCAAGTACTACGACAAGGCCGCGATGAGCATCGTCTGGAAGGGGTCGGTCGGCGCCGGCAAGGTCAAGACGCTGGTGTACTACGTCAGGGTGGACAAGGGCACGGCAGCCGGAAGCCTGATCACGAACACCGCGTACCTCTACGACGACGCGAACGGCTCGAAGTCGTCGGCGAAGACGACGGTGAAGTGAGGCCTGTGCTCGCTGTGTGACTGCAGACTCACAGACGCAAGGCCGTGCAGACCGGGGGGCCGGCGCCGTTCAGGCGCCGGCCCCCCGTCGTCGTGCCAACCCCCGGCGTCGTGCCAACCCCCGGCGTCGTGCCGGCTCTTCCCGCCTCGCGGCGGATCCATTCAGGGCGACGGACTCCCGGACGGCGAGGAGCTCGCAGAGGGCGAGGCGGTCGGGGTCGTCGCCGCAGACCAGTCCGCCTTGATGTATCGGTACACCCGCTTGCCGAGCCGTCGCCAGCCGGCTGTCGTGAAGTGCACCCCGTCCGACGTACGCCACTTCGCCACGTAGGCGCCCTTCTTGTCAGCGAACAGGTCGCGGATGTCGAAGAAGGTCACACCGGCGCGCTCGCCGACTTGTCCGGCGACGATGCTGTTGATGGCACGCATCCGCGAGTCTCGCCAGCGTTGGCGCATGATCGGCATGCCGACCCAGTAGATGCGGCGGGCGCCGTTCTTGAGCATGATGTCCATCAGCCTGCCGACGCGGCGCCCGTAGGCCGTCTTCCACTCGGCGGTGCCGTAGTGGATCCAGTGGTCGGCGGTCCACACAGACTGCGTGTCGTTCGCCCCCACCATGAAGACGACGGCGTCGGGTCGGACCTTGGCCATGACGGACCTGATCTTCTTCTCCCAATGGAAAAAGTCGTACCGACAGATGCCGGACGATCCCTTGTAGAACGCGAAGCTCCTGAAGACGCCGGCGTCGTCGAGCAACGGCGTGAGTCCCCACTCGAGCTCGCCGGCGAGCGAGTCGCCGCCCATCCAGACACGCGCCGGGTGCGTGGTGCTGGCGACCCAGACCGGCGGCGCGGTCGGCGGCGAGGGCGGTGCGCTCGAGTCCGCTCCGGATGGGGCGGCCGCCGGCTGCCCGCCGCTGTCGGGGAGTATCGCGAGGGCGGCCACGGCGCCGGCGATCGCGGCGACGGTGATCGCAACGGCCAGCAAGCGTCGACGACCCTGTCGCCGCCTCCGGCGGCGCAGGGCTTCGCGGTCGACAGACGCAGTGCTTCTGGATGGAGGGCGTTCGTGCATGATCGTCTGTTCGTATTCTACATGGGGCGTCCCTTCCCACGAGGTCGCATGTGGCGCGACAGGCCCTCGCTGTCCCATAATGGCGCGACGCGCAGCGGGGGCTGTTCCGTGGGTGCGCCGCCGACTGATGTCAAGTCCGCAGGAAGGGACCGATTCATGATCGAGTACTCTCTGAGCCCCGACGGCGAGAAGATGCCGCTCCCCAAGGAGGAGGACTACGCCGCCGAATACGAGCGCCTCGAGCGTCTTGCGCGGCAGGCGCGCGCGGAGGGCAAAGAAGTCGTCGTCGTCATGGGGCTCGGGTTCGTCGGCGCGGTGATGGCCGCGATCGTCGCCGACACGGTCGACGAGGACGGCGTGCCCAGCAAGTTCGTCATCGGCTGTCAGCGCCCGAGCACGCGGAGCTTCTGGAAGATCGCCCTGCTGAACCGGGGCATCTCGCCGGTCAGGGCGGAGGACCCCGAGGTCGACCCGATGATCGCGCGCTGCGTCCTTGAGAAGAAGACGTTCACGGCGACCTTCAACAGCGACTGCCTCAAGCTCGCCGACTGCGTGGTCGTCGACGTGCAGTGCGACTACGTCAAGCAGGAGCTCGGCAACATGCGCTCCGGGGAGACCGACATGGCCGCGCTGGAGGCCACGCTCAAGACGATCGGCGAGCGCATTCCCGAGGACTGCCTCGTGCTGATCGAGACGACCGTCGCCCCCGGCACCACCGAGTTCGTCGCCTGGCCGATCCTCAAGAAGTCGTTCGCCGAGCGCGGCCTCGCGGGCACGCCGCTCCTCGCACACAGCTTCGAACGCGTGATGCCCGGCCGCGAGTACGTGGCCAGCATCCGCGATTTCTGGCGCGTGTGCAGCGGCTGCACCGACGAGGCCCGCGAACGCGTCGAACGCTTCTTGCGCGACGTCCTCAACACCGAGCAGTTCGAGCTCACCGTCATGGATCGCCCCATCGAGTCCGAGACGACGAAGATCGTCGAGAACGCCTACCGCGCCACGATCCTCGCCTTTCTCGACGAGTGGAGCACGTTCGCCGAGCGCAACGGCGTCGACCTGCCCAAGGTCATCGCCGCGATCAAGAAGCGCCCCACGCACAGCAACATCATCTTTCCGGGGCCCGGCATCGGCGGCTACTGTCTGCCCAAAGACGGCGGCCTTGGCTACTGGTCGTACAAGCACATCCTCGGCTTCGAGGACGGCGACCAGGTCTTCAAGATGAGCACGACGGCGATCGACATCAACGACACGCGCGCCCTGCACGTCGCCGAGCTGGCGCGCGACGCGCTCGACGACATGGGGCGCTCGCTGGCCGGGGCCGAGATCCTCGTCTGCGGCGCCAGCTACCGTCAGGACGTCGGCGACACGCGCTACAGCGGCTCCGAGATCATCGTCCGCAAGCTCACCGAGATGGGCGCCTTTCTTCGCGCCCACGACCCGTACGTCGAGCACTGGTACGAGTTCGAGAAACAGGACACCTACCCGGCGCCCGGCCACTCGTGGGCGCGCTTCTTCCGCAACCAGGACCACTTGACCGAGCTGCGCGTGCAGAAGGACCTTGCGGCGGCGACGAAGGGGGCGGCGGCGGTGATCTTCGCGGTGCCGCACACGCCGTATCTCGAGCTCGCGCCCGACGACGTCGTCGCGTGGGCCGGCGGGCCGCTCGCGGTGGTCGACTGCTTCGGCATCCTGAGCGATGAGAAGATCGGCCGCTACCTGGAGCTCGGCTGCGAGGTCAAGGGCCTCGGCCGCGGCCACATCAAGCGGCTCAGGGAGGAGCTGCGGCCGGAGGACTGCTGATCGTCAATCCGTCGCCGGCGCCGCGGCGTCGGTCAAGCCCCAGTACTTCCGTCCCAGCCACAGGGCCACGTTGACGAGGCCGATCAGCACCGGCACCTCGACGAGCGGCCCGACGACGGTCGCGAACGCCTCGCCCGAGTCGAGCCCGAACGTGGCGATCGCCACGGCGATGGCGAGCTCGAAGTTGTTGCTCGCCGCCGTGAACGACAGCGTCGCTGTCTTCGGATAGTCGGCGCCGGCCTTGCGGCTCAGGAAGAAGCTCACGAAGAACATGATGGCGAAGTAGCAGAGCAGCGGGACGGCGATGCGGACCACGTCCAGCGGGAGCTGCACGATGAGGTCGCCCTTGAGGCTGAACATGACGAAGATCGTGAACAGCAGGGCGATCAGCGTCAGAGGACTGATGCGCGGGATGAACCGTTGGTCGTACCACTCCCGGCCCTTGAGCTTGAGTCCGACGAAGCGCGTCGCCATGCCGGCCAGGAACGGGATGCCGAGGTAGACGAAGACGCTCTTCGCGATCTGCCCGATGGTGACGTCGACGGTCGCTCCTTCGAGCCCGAGGAGCGGCGGCAGCTTGGTCACGAAGATCCAGGCGAAGACGCTGTAGAACAGCACCTGGAAGATGCTGTTGAAGGCGACGAGGCCCGCGGCGTACTCCGTGTCGCCGCGGGCCAACTGGTTCCAGACGATGACCATGGCGATGCAGCGCGCCAGGCCCATCATGATGAGGCCGACCATGTACTCCGGGTAGTCGTGCAGGAAGACGACGGCCAGGAAGAACATGACCCACGGGCCGATCAGCCAGTTCTGCACCAGTGACAGACCGAGGATCCTGTAGTCGCGAAAGACGTCGCCGAGCTCCTCGTAGCGGACCTTGGCGAGCGGCGGGTACATCATGA
>CAZTMO010000148.1:0-5508 GCA_964615105.1 uncultured Thermoleophilia bacterium | reverse complement strand
CGCGAGGTGTCCGGCGAGTCGCTCGAAGGCGGCGACGCAGTCGTCGACGGCGTACCCGCCCGGTGAGGCCGCGGCGAGTGGGGCGCGAAGGTCAAGCCGTGACGCCGGCTCTCCGCGCGAGCGCGAGGGTCGCGCGTCGCCGCCTGCGACGAGGTCGGCAGCCGCCTCGGACAGCGGCGCAGGGTCGCAGGCCGGGGCGGCGCCTCCGGCGATCGCGGGGGCGAAGATACCGGCGGCCTGGCGGGCGACCAGCTCGGCGAAGGCGACGTTCGCGCCCGTGAACGCACGGGGCGCGCGGTGCTCGACGAGCTGGAGCACCCCGAAGAGCTGTCCGCCGATGGACAAGGGCGCGGCGAGGACGGCCTTCTCGCCCCGGGCGCGGCAGGCGGCGACCTCGACCGGGGTGAGCACGTTGCTCGCGGCGATGTCGGCGATGACGACGCGCCGGCCGGTGTGCCGCACCTCGTCCGCCGCGGGCGCGCTCTCCCGGGTCAAGGAGGTGCCGGGCATCGGCGCCGGTGGGCCGTCGGCGCTCGTGTGCGCGACGGCGACGCGAAGTCCGCCGTCTTCGCCGACTGCGGCCACCAGGCAGGCGCTCACGCCGATGCCTTCGGCGGCGATCTGCGCGAGGGCGGTGAGTGCCGGCAGCGTGGTCGCGAGACGGCCGTCCGCGTCCGCGAGCGCCGGCGCCGGCACGCGACCACCGCTCGCGGCGTCCGGCCCGGCCGTCGACTGGCGTCGCAGGAGCCCGTCGATGTCGGTCCGGCGGAAGCGCCGGTGTCCCCCGGGGCTTCTGTAGCACGGAAGCTTGCCGCCGTCACTCCAACGGCGCAGGGTATTGAGGCTCACGCCGAGCACGTCGGCGGCCTCCCCGAGACGCAGCCAAGCTTCGCCGTCGGCCTTCCCAACCCGCACGTCCCTCGCCCCCTGGTAGCCCCGTCAAAACTACCCAATCCTACCTAGGGACGGTCGATGCGTCGACCGCACGCTCTCGCTTGGGGGCGTCAGCCGGGTGCCGCGGCCTGCTTGTCGTCGCCGGCAGGGGCCGGAGCGTTCGGCTCGCCGGGGCCGAAGACGACCACACGGTCACGCCCGCGACGCTTCGCGAGGTACATCGCCCAGTCCGCTTTGTCGAGGAGCTCCTCCCCGAGCGCTGCGTCCCGCGGGTAGGCGGCCACGCCGATGCTGACGGTGAGGTGGCGCCCGGGATCGCCGAGATCGAGCCCCGCGACGCTCACGCGGACACGCTCGGCGATCTCGGCTGCCCGTTGCGCGGTCGTGTCGATGAGGACGAGCGTGAATTCCTCCCCACCGTACCGGGCGGCGAGATCGACCTGGCGCACTGAGCGCAAGAGGACGTTGGACACGGCGCGCAGTGCTTCGTCGCCCGCGCTGTGGCCGAAGCGGTCGTTGTAGTGCTTGAAGTGGTCGAGGTCGCAGAACAGGAGAGACAGCGGCCGCCCTTGCTCCGCGGCACGGGCGACCTCCTCGGCGAGCCGTTGTTTGAAGTAGCGCTGGTTGTACAGCCCAGTGAGGCCGTCGGTCACCGCGTCGACCCGGGCCCGGCCGAGCTTGGCGGTCGCGGAGGCGACGACGGAGGCGAAGCCCCCTCCGTCGTCGCCGAAGCGCAGACCGAGGTCGCGCGGCCAGTCGTCGTCGGGAGCGATGTCGGCGCAGACGAGGCCGAACCGTTCGCCGCCTTCGCCGGGCAGGTCGACGCACGACGTGACCCAAAGCCCGAAGTCGTCGAGGGTAAGCACGTTTCGTCGATCGTCGAACTCGACGTCGCCGGGTATCCCCACACCCTCGACCCGTCCGCCGGCGGGCGTCTTGAAGGCCGGGTCTTCCTCGGGGTCGACGATCATCTTCCAGCCGTCGTGCGACGGCGCGATGGCGGTGAGGAAGCGCACGGGCGGGTTGGCGTCGCGCACCTCTCGCAGCACACCGACTGCTTGCGCGAAGGCGTCGTCGTCCTCCGTCCCGGCGGCGGTGATGCGCTCGAGCGCGGCGGCATCGAGGCGCGGGGCCGCCGCCCCGGCGGCCGCCCGCGCCACGGCACGGCGCTCGTCGAGCCGCTCGAGTACGCGAAGGAACGCCGCGACGTACCCGGGGTCGAACTGGTGGCCGGCGCAGCGCCGGAGCTCCGCGACGCACTCCTCGTACGTGAGCGCAGTATGGTGCGGACGCTGGTATGACATCGCGTCATATGAGTCGACGACGCAGAGCGCCCGGGCGATCTCGGGGATCTGCTCACCCGCGAGGCCGTCGGGGTAGCCCGAGCCGTCCCAGCGTTCGTGGTGGTGGCGTACGGCGCGCGTCAGGTCCTCGCCGAACAACGGCTCGATGATGCCGGCGCTGACCACGGGGTGGCGGCGAAGGTCGTCCGTCTCGCTTTGGGTGAGCCGTCCCGGCTTGAAGAGTACGTCATCGGCGACGCCGATGCGGCCGACGTCGTGGAGGAAAGCCGCCTCGACGATCTCGGGCAGGCGTTCCTCGTGCCAGCCGAGCTCGCGCCCGAGAAGGAGCACGTACCCGGCGACGCGCGCGGCATGGCCGACCGCGTAGGAGTCGCGGGCGTTCATCGCCGAGATGAGCGCCTTGAGGTGGCCGACGTGCATCGCTTTGACGTTCTCGTAGAGGCGCGCGTTGCGGAACGCGAGCGCAAGCAGCGAACCCACACGGGCGAGCAGTCGGCGATCGGTGCTCGAAAAGGCGTCCGCGTGCCGCGACGAGAGGACGAGGGCGCCGCTGAGGCGCTCGTCGTACCAGAGACCGACGACGAGCGCCGAGCGCAGGCCGTCCGGAGACCCCGCGGTGTCGCCGAGGATCGGCTCCTGCTCGAGGTCGACGAGCACGGCCCGCTCCTCCTGGAGGCGTCCGATGAGGCCCGGCGCGCCGAGGCCGTCCATCGCCCGGCCGAGGGCGTCGACCTGGGGCAAGGAGCTGTACACGACGCGCCATTCCCCGACGCCATCGATCACCACGCAGACCGCGTCGAACGGGATAAGGCCGACGACGGCGCTGACCGTGGCCGTGGCGATGTCGCCTGTGTCGAGGCTGGCCGTGGTGATCGCCGCCATGCGGTTCAGAAGTTCGGCCTCACGGCTCCGCAGTTCAAGGTCGGCGTAGAGCTCGGCGTTGGCGATCGCCAGGGCAGCCACGCGACAGAGCGCCTCGACGCCGGCGACGGCCTGATCGTCGAAGCCGCCGGATGCGTCCCCGTAGAGCGCGGCGATGCCGATGACCCGGTTCTCGACGACCAATGGGACGATGAGGGCGCCGCGTCCGGCAGAGCGTTCGCGTCCGGCCGCTGCCCGCAGCCTGGGGTCGTCGGCGCCGCCGACGCTGACGACCGAGCGTGAGTCCGCCGCGAGGCGGGCGGCACGCCACGTGTCGATGGCGATGCGGCGCCCGATCCATGCGGCGTCGCGCGCTCCGCCCGAGACGCTCGCCGCGCAGTCGAGCACGTCGTCGTTGACGATGTAGATGTCGCAGGACGCGGCGCCGGAGATCTCGGCCAGGCGTCGTGCCGCTGCGCCGAGGACGCGGTCCATCTCCAGGGAAGCGGCCAGATCGATGCCGGCCTCGTTGACGAGCGTGGTACGGCGAGCGCTATCGTCGAGGAGCTGGTGGACGCGGGCGTTGGCGATCGCCTGCCCCGCGATCTGGCTCAGGCCCAGCAGGAGGTCGCGACGAGCGAAATCGCCCGGATCCTTACCGAAGATCGCGGCGACGCCGATGACCTGACCGCGGTGCATGAGCGGGAAGTCGAGCAGCGAGCGGTAGCCCCATCGGGTGTCCTCGCGGCGCTCACGCTCCCCTATGCGGGGGTCGTGTTCGATGTCGGCGACGGCGACCGGCTCACGCCGCTCGACCGCGAGCGCCACAAGCGGGAAGTCGGCGAGGTCCCAGCATGTCCCGGGGAAGTCCTCGTCGATACGCTCGCCGTCGGCGCTCACGAGGCCGCGGAGAGACCCGTCCTCAACGGCGTAGATGTCGCAGGTCGAAGCCTCCGCGGCGACGCACATGCGCACCGCGACGGAGCGGAGGACTGAATCCAGGTCCAGTGAGGCGCTGAACTCGAGGCCGGCACCGGCCAGCGTACGAAGCTCGGCGTTGCTCTCGTTGAGTTGGTCGAGCAACAGGGCGTTGGCGAACGCGCCGGCGACGATCTGGCCCACGTTGCGCGCGAAGTCGGTGTGCTCGCCGTAGTCCCGCGACTTGTCGTCATAGACTTCGATGAGCCCGATCGTCCGATCCTCGACCAGCAGCGGGATCGAGAGCTGGCTCTGGAAGCCCCAGCGCGCGTAGATGTCCCGCTCGTGGTCGGTCAAGCGGGGGTCGTCTGGGCTCTCCACGACGAGGATCTCGCGTTTGCGGGCAGCCTCCATCGCCGCAGGGTAGTCGGAGATGTCGATGGTCTTCGTGGCCTCGGGATCCTGACGGCCCGGGCGGGTGTCCTGGCTGACGAGGACGCGAAGGCCCACGCGCTCCATCTTCGCGACCTCGCAACAGACCGCGCCGGTGACGGCGAGCAGACGCTCGGCCACGTACTGGGCGAGCGCCACGGGGTCTCGGGTCCGACCGACGTGCGCCCCGAGATCGATCAGTTCCGTCATGGCGCGGTTGCTGGCCTCGAGGGCCTCGACGAGAAGCGTCCTGTCAAGGATGTGTCCCGCCACCTCGGCGAGGACGGCTGCCGGCTCGGCGACGTCGGCGAAGTCGCGTGGCTCACGATCGTACACCTCGGCGACGCCGATGACGGCGCCGTGCGCGACCAACGGAAGGACGAGCATGGAGGCGACGCCCCATCGCTTCATCTCGGCGACCGCGCCCGGCTCGAGGCGCGGATCGCCGCGGTCCTTCAGGATCTCGGCTCTTGCCCCGTGCACGGCCGCCGCAGTCGCCGGCCACAGGTCGATGGGATATTCGCCGCCTTCGACCGTACGGTCGAAGGCGTCGTCGTTCCAGCTCACCACGGTGTGGAGGCGGTCTCGCTCCACCGACGAGATGTCGACGACCGGGGCGCGGCAGAGGGCGGCGAGCCGCCGCGCGACGACGCGAAGCACCTGCTCTGATCCCGCCGTGCGGCTCTGCGCCTCGATGTCGGCGTCGAGGATCAGTGCGAGGTCGGCGGCACGCCGCTCGGCCGCCGCGACGCGGGCACGCTGCTCGACAAGATCGGTGACGAGGAGCAGGAGCGTGCCGACGTCGTCCAGTCTCGTGGTGAGATCGCGGGGGTGGCTGTCGGCCAGCTCGACGAGCCCGACCACGTCGTCCTGGGAAAGGAGGGGGACGAAGGCGACGCAGGTGCCGTCCCCGTTACCGTACCGGGACGAACGCTGCTCGGCGTTCATGCGCGGGTCGTCGGCGTCGGTCAGGGAGACACGCCGGCGCGTCGCCAGAGCCTGGACGGCCGGCAAGACATCGGCGACGGCCCACCGCGTGCCTGGCGGTCGCGCGGCGACGCCGGCGCGTGCGTGCGCGGCCAGGACCTCGGCCTGCGAC
>CAZTMO010000147.1:0-5518 GCA_964615105.1 uncultured Thermoleophilia bacterium | reverse complement strand
TCCTCGGCCGGCCCGGTCATGAACACGCGCCAGTCGTCGCCGACCTCGACCTCCAGCCTGCCGCCCGGCAGCTCGACGGTGACCGGGCTGCTGCACTGCCCGGTCTTGACGAGCGCCACGGCAGTGGCGGTGGCACCCGTGCCGCAGGCGCGCGTCTCTCCGACGCCGCGCTCCCAGACCCGGACCCTGGCCTCGTGCTCGCCGACGACCTTGACGAACTCGACGTTCGCCTTGCGGGGAAAGAACCTGTGCTCCTCGATCATGGGCCCCACCTCGTGCAGCGGCACGAGCTCGAGCGGCCATGGCGACTGGATCACGGCGTGGGGGTTGCCGACGTCGACGAAGGTGAAGGTGAAGTTGCGTCCCGCGGTGTGCAGGGCGGCGTCGACGGCCTCGCCCTCGAAGGCGGCGAGCTTCTCGCCGCCGAACCGGGCGAGGCCCATATCGACGCGCACCATGTCGCCCTCGAGGAGCGTCGGCCTGATCTCACCGGCCGCGGTCTCGAGCGTGACGGTATCCGCGGCGACTGAGCCTTCCATGCGCAGCTTGCGGGCGACCATGCGCACGCCGTTACCGCACATCTCGGCCTCGCTGCCGTCGGGATTGAAGATCTGCAGGCGAAAACGGTCCTCACCGGTTCGCGGGCCGACGACCAGGATGCCGTCGCTGCCGATGCCGACGTTACGGTCGCAGAGCAGGCGGACACGCTCGGGCGTGAGCTCGAACGGGACCTGGTCGCGATGCAGGACGATGTAGTTGTTCCCCAGTCCCTGCCATTTAGAGAACTCGATCCTGCCGGGGCCCTGCCACTTGACCGTCACCGGCGACACCTCCGTGAAGTGAGTCGAGCGGCAATCCTACCACGGCGGCTCGCGCGCTCCCGATGCGGGTCACGTCTCGCCGAGGAGGGTGGGAGTTGGAGTCACCTGTCGCCAAGGCGCGCGAGCAGCGGCGTCACGTCTCGCCGAGGCGCGCGAGCAGCGCGGCGGCGAGCCGCCGCGCATCGCGACCGGCCACCGGCTCGCGCACGGCCAGCGGGAGCTTGCGCATCCAGGTGAGCTGGCGCCGGACGAGCGCGTGGGTGCGCGAGCGCATCGCCGCCGCGGCCGCGTCGAGCGTGGAGGAGCCGTCGAGGACGGCGAGGAGCTCGCGCACGCCGATCGCCTGGACGACCGTGCGCGACAGCGGTCCGGCAGAGCGGGCGCGCCGGACTTCGTCGAGCGCGCCGGCGGCGAGCATTGCGTCGACGCGCGCATCGATGCGTTCGCGCAACCGTTCGCGCTCGGACTCGAGAGCGATCAGTGTGTGGGCGTAGCGCTCGGGTGCGCGCCACAGTACACTGCGCTCGCTCTCGTCCAGGGGCCTGCCCAACGAGCGCACCGTCTCGAGGGCGCGGATCACGCGGCGGGGATTGGCGAGGTCCAGGCGCGCGACGGTGCCGGGATCGCGAGAGCTCAGCTCGGCGATCACCGCGCCTGGGTCGCGCGCCCACGCCGTCTCGAGCTCGCGGCGCAGGCGTGGTTCCGGGCGCCCCGCAAACGAGAGTCCGCCGAGTGCCGCGCGCAGGTAGAGCCCTGAGCCTCCCTCGAGGACGACGGCGACCCCGCGCGCCAGGGCGTCGTCGATCGCCGCGTGCGCCGCCTCGGCGTAAGCGGCGACGGACCACTCCTCGCACGGGTCGACGACGCCGACCAGGTGGTAGCGGACTCGTGCCCGCTGCGCGGCCGACGGCTGGTTGGTGATGAGCGGCAGGCCGCGGTACACCTGCATCGAGTCGGCGACGACGATCTCGGCGCCGAGCCGCTCGGCAAGATCGATCGCGACGTCGGTCTTGCCGAGACCGGTGGCGCCGAAGAGCGCGACGACCCGGGGTCTGCCGCCGTCGGACACCGGACGGCTGCCCTTCTCAGGCACGCGGCGCTTCGCCCTCGCGGTACCGCACGACGGTGAAACGCTCGACCGTGAACTCCTCGCCGGAAGCGATGCCGGCCTTCTGCAGGGCGATGTCGAGCTGCTGGGCGACGCTGTCGACGCCCTCGAGGTCGGGCAGCAGGACGCCGCGCCTGAAGCCCGAGGCGACGATCACGCCGTAGCACGACGGGTCGAGTGCGGACGGGTCGCATCGCTCAGGCGCGCCCAGCACGTCGACCGAGACGCTGAGATCGGCCAGTTCGTCGCTACCCACGGGCGCAAAGCGCGGGTCGTGAAACGCCGCCGAGTGCGCGTTGCGGGCGATCTCCGCGCCGAGATCGGGCTCGGCCGGCGTGAGCGTGCCGATGCACCCCCGCAGGTCGCCGCGCTTCTTGAGCGAGACAAAACAGGCCGCGCGGCGCCCGTAGAGCGCTTCGTCGGGGGCCGCCGGGACGGCTTCGCCGCGCACGAGCGCCTCGACGCAGGCGCGTGCGTAATCGGCAGGCCCGCTTTCGCGCTCGCCCGAGGGCTTCGTCTCGTGCCGTGCACCCACGGGCATCAATCGACGCGCGTCTCGGAGCGACCGAAACGCGCCACGAGGTAACCGACGCCGAACGGACCCTCGTAGCTGTACACGTGCGGCTCGACCAGGGCGTCGTCGCCGAGGAACGCCCCAAGGGCGATGAGCGAGCGCAGGCCACACTCGCCGGCCCCGCCGACGAGGCGGCGGTCGAGGTTGGAGAGCGCGGCGAAGTCGCCGCTCTCCGCCGTCCGCACGATGAGCTCGTCGAAGGTCCTGCCTCGCGGGTCATAGCCCGCCGGTGCGTCCGGCGTGAGCCGGTGCGACAGGTCCCCCGAGGCGACGAAGACCACGTCGCGCCCGAGCTCCTCGGCGCAGCGGCGGACAAGCCTGCCGAGGTCGCGGTGCTCGCCGTAGGCATTGACGATGGAGATGGAGACGAGACGCAAGGGGCGCAGGAAGCTGAGTGGCACGAGCACGCCGTGGTCGAGGAAGTCGTCCTCGCTCGGGACGAGCCTCACCACGCGGTCGCCGCCGGCGAGCGCCAGGAGCAGATCGACGAACGCGCGGTCGTTGTCGAAGGCGAACGCCGCCTGGGGGCACCCGAACCCGCCGAAGTCGCCCGCGAGACGCGGCGCGACCTTGACGACGTGCGCGTCGCCGTAGCTCGGCGAGTGAGGTGACACGACGACGATCGTCTCGGGTTCGCCAAGGTCCTCGGCGAGCGCGTTCATGCCACGGACGGTGGCGGCGACCCTGGCGAGCGCCGTCGATCCGCCGACCTCGGGGATCAGGAGCGGGGGATGGGGACAGATGCAGCCTCGCACGACCGGCTCCTCCCTGACTGGCTCAGCGCCGCTCGGCCTCGCAGCGTCGTCGAGGTGGCGGCCTCGATCTCGACTTCCACTATAGCACCGGGCTCGGCCGCCCCGGAGAAGTTCACCGTGACGTTCTGCCGCGTACGCCCACGGAGGCCGTCGCCGTGCCGGCTTGGGCCCTCGACGAGCACCCCGGCGCGGCGCCCGATCCAGGCGCGGTTCGCGGCCAGGGCGAGCTCCTTGGTGAGCGCGATGAGGCGCTCCACGCGTTCGCGCCGGACGTCTTCGGGCACCTGGCCGGGGAGGGTCGCGGCCGTCGTGCCCTCGCGGGTCGAGTAGACGAAGGTGAAGGCGCTCTCGAAGCGCGCCGCACGCACGACGTCGAGTGTCGCGGCGAAATCGTCTTCGGACTCGCCGGGAAAGCCGGCGATGAGGTCGGTCGTGATGCTGATCCCGGGGACGGCGGCGCGCAGCGCCGCGACCCTTTCGAGGTACGCCTCCGCGGTGTAGGCGCGCCGCATCGCGGCGAGGATCGCGTCGGAGCCCGACTGTAGCGGCAGGTGGATATGCTCGCACACCGCAGGGAGTTCGGCGAGCGCGGCGACGAGGTCGTCGCCGAGGTCCTTGGGGTGTGACGTCATGAAGCGCAGGCGTGAGACGCCGCCCTCCGCGTCGAGCAGGCGGAGCAACGCCGCGAGATCGGCAGCGTCCGCATGGCCGGCGCGACGCCGGTCGAGGCCGTAGGCGTTGACGTTCTGGCCGAGGAGCGTGACCTCGCGGACGCCCTCGGCGGCGAGGCCGCTCACCTCGGCCAGGATCGCCCTTGGGTCACGGCTCCGCTCAGGGCCGCGCACGTACGGCACGATGCAGTAGGCGCAGAAGTTGGTGCAGCCTGCCATGATCTGTACCCAGGCCTGATGCTGACGGGTACGGCGTCCGGGCGACTCGCCGCTGAGCTCGGGACCGTCGGCGAAGAAGCCTGGGCGGCCGGAGGGCCCGTCGGCGGCGCCGGCCGGATCTGCGACCGCCCGGAGCAGCTCGGGCAGGCGGTGCAGATTCTGCGGCCCCAAGGCGCCGTCGACGAAGGGGAAACGCGCAAAGAACGCCTCCTGCTCCGCCTGCGGCAGGCAGCCGGTCACGAGCACCACCCGTGACGGGTCCTCGCGTTTGAGGCGCCCGGCCTCCCCAAGATGACCGGCGAGGCGGTCGTCGGCGCTCTGGCGGACGGTGCACGTGTTGTACACGAGCAGGTCGGCCTCGTCGGGCGCCGACACCGGCGTCCATCCCTCGGCCTCGAGCGAGAACCTCATGCGTTCGGCGTCGTGCTCGTTCATCTGACAGCCGAACGAGCGCAGGTAGTACGTGCGCATCAGGTCCTCCCCACCGCGCGCGGCGCCGGGGCCGCCCTACTTGGCGAACTCGACCGAGCGGTTCTCGCGGATGACCGTCACCTTGATCTGCCCGGGGTAGTCGAGCTGCGTCTCGATCTCCTTGGCGATCTCGCGCGCCAGCAGCGTGGTTCCGCCGTCGTCGACCTCCGCGGGCTTGACCATGACGCGCACCTCCCGACCGGCCTGCATCGCGAAGCACTTCTCGACGCCCTTGTGCTTCTCGGCGATCTCTTCGAGCGCCTCAAGCCGCTTGACGTAGTTCTCGAGCGACTCACGTCGCGCGCCCGGCCGCGCAGCCGAGATCGCGTCGGCGGCCTGGACGAGCACGGCCTCCACGGTCTGGGGCTCGACGTCCTGATGGTGGGCCTGGATCGCGTGGACGACGCTCTGCGACTCGCGGTACTTCTTCGCGAGCTGCTGCGAGATGTCGGCGTGCGACCCGTCGACCTCGTGGTCGATCGCCTTGCCGATGTCGTGCAGCAGGCCGGCGCGCTTGGCGATCTTGACGTTGGCGCCGAGCTCGGCGGCCATGATACCGGCGAGATGCGCGACCTCCACCGAGTGGTTGAGCACGTTCTGACCGTAGCTCGTGCGGTACTTGAGGCGCCCGAGTGTCTTGACGAGCTCGGGCGCCAGCCCGTGCACGTTGGTGTCGAAGCAGGCCTGCTCGCCGGCCTCTTCCATCGCCGCCTCGACCTCGGCTTGAGCCTGAGCGTACGTCTCCTCGATGCGCGCCGGATGGATGCGACCGTCGGTGATCAGTTTGGTCAAGGTGAGCCGGGCCGTCTCGCGACGAACGCCGTCGAAGCCCGACAGGACGACCGCCTCGGGCGTGTCGTCGATGATGAAGTCGATGCCCGTGATGTTCTCGAGCGTGC
>CAZTMO010000146.1:0-5542 GCA_964615105.1 uncultured Thermoleophilia bacterium | reverse complement strand
AGGAGGACACCATGACGGGCGAGCCCCGGCACGTCTACGACAGCATCGCGCCGCGGCCGGTGATGGAGGGCGCCGGCGTGCGCCTCAGGCGCAGCATCGGCGGCTTCCAGCTCGACTACTTCGACCCCTTCCTGCTGCTCGACCACTTCGGATCCGACGACCCCGGCGACTACATGGCCGGTTTCCCGTGGCACCCGCATCGGGGTATCGAGACCGTCACCTACATGCTCGCCGGCGAGGTCGATCACCGCGACAGCATCGGGAACGCCGGCAGGATCGGCCCGGGTGACGTGCAGTGGATGACCGCCGGCGGCGGCATCATGCACGAGGAGATGCCGCAGCCGGGGCCGGACGACCGCATGGCCGGCTTTCAGCTCTGGGTGAACCTGCCGGCGGCGGGCAAGATGGACCCGCCACGCTACCAGGACGTGCTCGCGGCGATGATCCCCGAGGTGCGGCGCGACGACGGAGCCGTCGTCCGCGTCGTCGCGGGAGCCGTCGACGGCGTGGAGGGACCGGTGCGCGAGATCGTCGCCGAGCCCGAGTACCTCGACGTGTCGTTGCCCGCACGCGCGGGCTTCGCACAGCCGGTGCCCCGCGGACACGCGGCCTTCGCTTACGTCTTCGAGGGCGAAGGCCGCTTCGGGGTCACGGGCGACGGAGGCTATCGGGCGGAGGGCGCGGGCACGCTGGTCGCCGCGCCGCGCCTCCTGCTCTTTGCCGACGGCGACGAGGTGCGCGTCGAGACCGACGAGCGGCCGGCGCGCTTCTTGCTCGTCTCGGGCAAGCCGCTCGGCGAGCCGATCGCGCGCTACGGGCCGTTCGTCATGACGACGCGCGCCGAGATCGAGCAGGCGCTGCGCGACCTGCGCGCCGACGACTTCGTGTGGCGCGACGACCCGGCGTGGCTGCGCGCCCGCCGGGAGCGGAGCTGAGGAGTGACGCGCCCCGGCGGACCTTCGCGCTGCCCCTCGCCTCAGGTACGACCCGACCGCCGCACCGAGAACTGCTCCGGGTCGGGGCGCGCGTCGTGCCGCATGAAGCGCCCGTGCCGGACGTCCTCCTTGAGGCCGGTGGCCGCGGCCGCTTCGAGGGCGTGCTCGCGCTCGTACTCCCCTGACTCGACATAGTCGAGGAACAGGACCAGGTCGCGCGACACCTTGTGGGCGAGGAGGTCGGCCGCGCCGTCGCCGAGGGCGGCGCCGGCCGGGATCGCCACGTTCACGCGCGTCACGGAGTCGTCCACGGCCTCGAACCCGACGAGCTCGCGTCCGACGGGATCAAGACAGGCGAGCTCGTCGCAGGCCAGGCGGCGGCGGCCGACGAGGACGGAGTGGATGAAGGCGGCCCAAGCCCCGGCGACTGCACCACGGCTTCCGGGGACGTCGATCGACTTGCGGATGATTCCCACGGTCACTCCTCGGGGAGGATACCGAACTGTACCGTACCGGAATGTTCCCGGGCACGGAGGGGTGCAACCGCCCGTGGCGAGTGTCTTGTCGCCGGCGCGACGGGAGGCCGAGCGAAGGCGCACACCGTTTACAGGACGTTCCGGACCGACCGGCGGCGCACGCTCGTCGGCGGCGACGGTGCGCCGGTTTCGCCGCAGGCGCTCAAGGGTAGCGAGTCTCAGCGCACAATGCGCGTCATTCAGATCGGAGGGACCGATGACCCAAGACGACACGCGTGAGTCTCAGGACGACGGCCTGACCTTCACGCAGACGACGCACATCTCCGCGGGGACGGTCCGGGCGATCGACCGGCAGGTCGCCTGGGCGGCGAGGAACTGGTGGCTCGTGCTGCTCGTCGGCATCGCCGGCGTGATCTTCGGGGCGATCATGCTGTTTCACATCTGGGTTGGTCTCAGGATCCTGGCCTACCTCGTCGGGTTCTACCTGCTGCTCGCGGGGATCGGGGACCTCGCCGGATCCTCGCACTACGAGCCGCGGTGGCTCGCCTGGGTGAGCGGGATCCTGGCGATCGGTGGCGGCGTCGTCGCCCTCGTCTACCCCGGGCTGACGCTCGGTGTCCTCGCCCTCATCATCGGCATCGCCTTCTTCGCCTGGGGTGCGGTCAAGGCGCTCGCCGCGCTCATGGCCCGCGGTGACGGTTGGGGCTGGTCGCTGGCCGGAGGTCTCCTGATGGCTGTGGTCGGCGTCGTCGTGATGGCGTGGCCCAAAGAGACCCTGGTGGTCATCTCGATCCTCATCGGCGTCAACGCCCTCATCTTCGGCTTCTCGGCGATCTTCCAGTCGTTCGCGCTGCGCAGCGCGGGCGGCAGGTGGGAGGAGACGAAGCGGCAGGCGCAGCCCGCGTGAGCGGGCGCGCCTGCCGCTCAGAGGAGAGGGGCGCCACCACCCTCCCTTCCACTTCCGCGGCGACCATCGCGCCTCTCCGCCCGCCCGCGTCCCGCTGCCCCGCGCGGTCTGTCTCTCACGAGCGCGCGGTAGGATAGCCGCGCCATGACCGACGCCGGGAACGGGAGAGCCGGCTCCGCCGCCGCCGATGCACCCCACGGGATCATCGCCCGCGCGGGTCGTGACCTGCGCCACGTCTCCGACAGCTACGGGCTGGTCTTTCTGCTGATCGTCGCGACGCTGTTCGCCACGGCGCTTCTCGGCGACGTGCGCTGGGGGCGTCTCGCGACTGCGACGATGACGGGCGTGACCCTCCTTGTCACGTTCCGTGCTTCCCGGGTGCCCGGGGGGCGGGGCGGGAGGGCGGCCGCCGTCGCCGTCGTCGCCCTGCTGGCGGTGGCGGCGATCGCCGCCGTCCTCGGCAGCCGGCGGGTGAACGAGCTCGCCTCGATGGCGATCGCCGCCGTCTTCGTCATCGCCGCGTCGGCGGCGATCGTCCGCCGCCTGAGGTTCCAGACGTCCATCACGATGCGCACCGTCATGGGGGCGCTCTGTATCTACCTCTTCATCGGGCTGTTCTTCGCCGTCGCCTACGGTGCCGTGGACATCGCCGACGACGGCGCCTTCTTCGCCCAGACGGACGCCCCGAGCGGGGTCGATTTCGTCTACTTCAGCTTCATCACCCAGGCGACCGTCGGCTACGGCGACCTGAGCCCGATCACCGACCTCGGCAAGATGCTGGCGATCACCGAGGCGCTCCTCGGTCAGGTCTACCTCGTCACGATCGTCGCCGTGCTGGTCGGCAACCTCGGCCGCGCGCGCTCCGCCGGGGGCCTCGTCGCCGACTCGCCCCGGGGCGACGATCCCGACGGTGCAGGCCCTGCGTCGGCCGCGCCGCTGGGGGCCGCGCCCAGCGGGTCGCCGGATCCGTTCGATGACGGCGCCTGAGAGCAAGACCGCGGGCCGCTCCGCGGCACTGACCTACGTCGGCCACGGCACGGTCCTCGTCGAGACCGGGGGCGCCCGTCTGCTCACCGACCCGCTCCTGCGCCGGTCGATGGGGCCGCTGCTGCGTCGCGGCCCCTTGCCGGCGCCGGAGGTCACCCGGGACCTCGACGGGATCCTCATCTCGCACCTGCACATCGACCACCTCGACGTCCGCTCGATGCGGCTCCTCGACCGCGGCGTGCCCGTCGTCGTCCCGTGGCACGGCGTGAAGCTCATGCGGCGCCTCGGGTTCGCCGACGTGCACGCCATCGCGCCCGGCGAGACGCTCGAGCTGGCCGGCGTCCCGGTCGAGGCCACCGCGGCCTTTCACGGCGGCAAGCGCTATCCGGTCACGCGTGAGGGGCACGCTCTCGGCTACATGATCGGCCGCGCGCCCCGCGTCTACTACGCCGGGGACACGGGGCTCTTCGAGGGAATGGCGGAGCTGGGCGGGCGGGTCGACGTGGCCCTGTTGCCGATCTCGGGCTGGGGGGTGACGCTGCCTGACGACCACCTCAATCCTCTGACCGCGGCCAGGGCGCTCGTGCCGTTGCGACCCCGCGTGGCCGTGCCGGTGCACTACGGCGTGTACTACCCGCCGGGCATGCTCGCCCTGTGGCGCGGGCGCGACGTCGGGCCGCCGCGCGCCTTCCAGCGTTACGCGGCCAGGCTCGCGCCCGAGGTCGAGGTGCGCATCGTGCCCCCGGGCGAACGAACGGTCGTCGACGCGGCGTGAGGGAGCGGCGCTGAGGTTGCGCCGCCGCGCCCAGCGCCGATACTCAGTGTGAGATGCCCGTGTCTTCGCCCATCACCGCCTCCATCGTCGCCCTCCACGCCGAGGGAAAAGGCCCGCTCGTCTTCCTTCTCGTCGGCTTCATCTGCGCCTTCGCCTTCATCCGCTTCAACACGCGCGTCATGCGCGCGCAGAAGCGCTGGTGGTTCCGCGGCGGCATCCGGCCGTCAGGCGTGCATCTGCACCACGCCGTGTTCGGGATCGTCGCCATGTTCGTCGCCGGCATCGTCACCTTCGCCGTGCAGCCCGCCGGCGGCTGGCTCGAGGTGCTTGCCCTCGTCTTCGGCGCCGGCGCGGCGCTGACCCTCGACGAGTTCGCGCTGGTCGTCCATCTCGAAGACGTCTACTGGGAGGAGGCGGGACGCAAGTCGATCGACGCCGTGATCCTCGGGGTCACGTTCGCCGCCCTCTTCCTGACCAACGTCGTCCCGCTCGGTATCGAGCAGGCGAACGACCTCGCCTTTCTCTCGCGCTGGGCGGCGTTCGTGATGGTCGCCTTCAACGTCGCTTTCGTCGTCGTCTGCTACCTCAAGGGCAAGCTGTGGGTCGGGACGCTGGGCATCTTCGTGCCCTTCGTCGCCGTGTTCGGCGCACTCCGGCTCGCCAGGCCCGGGTCGCCGTGGGCGCACGATCGCTATGTCGGCGACCTGGCCAAGATCGAGCGCGCGCGCCGCCGCGACGAGACGTTCCACCAGGTGTGGACGCGGCGCAAGCACCGCCTGTGGGACGTCATCGGCGGCAAGCCGCACATCCGCCTGCCGCAGCAGATCGAGGAGCGCTTCCACCGGCATGCGGGCGGCGGAGACGAGTCGTCGCCGCTCGGCGGCGGCTCGCCCGGCGCGCGCTGACGGGCCGACGACGGTCGCCGCCGGCCAATGGGCGGCGGCCGGCGGACGGAAGCTACCGGCCGCCGACCTGTCTCCGCTGCTCCCGCAGGCTCTTGAAGACGAACAGCGGGAGCAGCAGGGCGGCGAGCACGCCGCCGAGCCAGACGATCAGCGTCCCGACCACCCACGCCGTGAGCCCGTTGATGGTGAGGGCGTTGGAGACGACCGTCGTGACGATCAGGCCTACCAGGGTCGTCACCAGGGCGACGCCACCGCGCATGGCGGGCACGTACTGGACCGCCATCTTGAGGACGAGGGGGTCGAGGACCACCTCGACGACGGTGAAGAAGAGCACCACCCAGACGAACCCCGCCGCGGTGACCGAGAAGCCGCCCAGGAGCCAGGCTGCGAGCAGGACGCCGACGGCGTTGGCGAGCAGCCGGAGGGCGACCGATGTGAGGAACCTCACCATGGTTTCATTCCTTCACCTTCGGTCATGCGGTTCCTGCCGCGTCGGCGCCGGCGGCCGCATCGGGTCCGGCCGGCTCGGCCAGCTTCCAGACCGCGACCTCGTACGC
>CAZTMO010000145.1:0-5637 GCA_964615105.1 uncultured Thermoleophilia bacterium | reverse complement strand
CCGGCGCCTCCCGCTCAGTCTCCGGGCGTGGTCTCGAGCGTGAAGTCCTCGTCGATCCGGCCGCGGCGCAGCTTGTCGAACACCAGGTAGAGCACCGGGACGATGATCAGGGTCAGGATCGTCGACGTGAACAGGCCGCCGATCACGACGACGGCGAGCGGCGTCGAGAGAAAGGCGCCTTCGCCCAGGCCCAGCGACATCGGCAGGAGCGCCAGGATCGTCGCGAACGCCGTCATGAGGATGGGTCGCAAACGACGCCGGCCGCCCTCGACGATCGCCGTGCGCGCGTCCGCGCCCTTACGGCGGAACTGCTCGACGAGGTCGAGCAGCACGATCGCGTTGGTCACCACGATGCCGATGAGCATGAGCGCGCCGACGAGGCTCGGCATGCCCAGGCTCGTACCGGTCACGAGGAGCAGGAGCACGGCGCCGACCGCGGCGAACGGGATGCTCACCAGGAGGATGAGCGGGTTCAGCAGGCTGCGGAACGTCGCCACCATGATGATGTAGACGAGCAGGACGGCGATCAGCATCGCGATGCCCAGGGTGCGGAAGACCTCGCCGGTCATCGTCGTGGCGCCGGCCATCCTCCACGTCGCCCCCTCGGGGAGCTCGACCTCGTCGAGCGCGGCCTCGACGTCGTCGGTGGCCGCGCCGATGTTGTTGGTCACCGGGGTGCCCGTCACGCTCGCCGTGCGCTCGCCGTCGACGCGCGTGACCTGCACCGGGGTGGTGGTCTCCGCCACGCTGGCGACGTCGCCCATCGGGACCATGCCCGACGATGCCGGCACCGGCAGTCGCGCGAGCGCGGCGGCGACGGCGCCCGGGATCGGCGGGAGCTTGATCTCGCCGACCGTCACCTGCGCCGGGAGCACGCCCTCCTCGGTGGGCACGTTTCCCAGCGGGAAGCCGTTGAGGATCAGGGTCGAATACCGGCTGAGGGTGGTGGCGTCGACGCCGGCCGCCGCGGCCTTGGCCTGGTCGATCGCGATCGTCGCCGACGGTTGTCCCTCGCTGAGGCTCGAGGTGACGTCGGCGAGGCCCTCGACGCCCTTGACCGCCGCGAGCACGGCGTCGTTCGCCTCCTTGAGGACGGCCGGGTCGTCGGCCGAGACCTGGACCTCCATCGCCGTCATCGTCCCCATCGACGAGTCCTCGCCGCTGACCGTGACCTCGCCCGCGCCGTGGATCTCGGCGACGCCGGCGCGCACGTCGTCGATGACCGCCGCCTTGTCGGCGGCGGGGTCGAGCAGGACGACGAAGGTCGCGGTACTGGAGGACGCCCCGGTGCCGCCGCCGGCGCCGAAGAGGCTGCCCGTGCTCCCGGCGGTCATCTGGTAGGTCTCGACGCCGTCGGTGGCGGCGAGCACCTCTTCGATCCCGGTCGAGCCGGCGAGGGTCGCGTCGAGGCTCGTGCCCGGCGACATGTGTTGCGTGACGGTCATCGTCGGTTCCGCCGAGTTGTCGAACAGGTTGGTCCTGAGGAGCGTGGTCGCCGACATCGCCGCGACGAAGATCGCGCCCGCGGCGACCAGCGTGACGACCTTGTGGTCGACGGCGTGTTCGAGAACGGGCAAGTACAGGCGCTGCAGCCCTGTGACCTCGGCTGGGTCGCGGTGGCCCACCTGACGCTTCGAGAGGACGAACGTGGCGAAGACCGGGACCACGGTGAGCGCGACCACCAGGCTGGCGAGGAGCGCGAACGTCACCGTCATGGCGAACGGCAGGAAGAACTCCGAGGCCAGGCCCCGGACCATGCCCAGGGGCAGAAAGACCGCGACCGTCGTCAGCGTGCTCGCCGTGATCGCTCCGGCCACCTCACGGGTCGCATTGAAGGCGGCGGAGTGGATGTCGTCGCCCTCCTGAAGGTGTCGGTGCGTGTTCTCGATCACCACGATGGAGTCGTCGATGACGCGTCCGATGGCGATGGTGAGGCCGCCGAGCGTCAGCATGTTGAGCGACTCGCCGCGCCACCACAGCAGGGCCAGGGCGCCGATGATGCTCAGCGGGATCGAGAGCCCGGCGATGAGGGTCGGCCGCCAGCTTCGCAGGAACGCCCAGATGATCAGGACGGCGAAGACGGCGCCGATGAGGCCCTCGCGCCAGAGCGAGGCGATGCTCCGCTCGATGTAGGTCGACTGGTCGACCACGGTGGCGATCGTCATGTCGTCCCCGAGATCGCTCTGAAGCCCGGCCACCGTGTCCGCCACCGCGTTGGCGATGTCGACCGTGTTGCCGGCGGAGGTCTTGCTCACCGAGATGCCGACCGACGGCTCGCCGTTGGTGCGGGTGACGGCCGTGGGTGTCTTCGTGACGATGCGCACGTCGGCGATGTCGCCGAGCGCCACGGTCGCCGTCCCGGCCGGGATCGCGAGCGCCTCGAACTCGGCGACGGTGACGGCGGCGGCGCTGACCGTGACGGGGTAGACGAGGCTGCCTGACGTCACGGTCCCCGCTCCGCTCGTGAGGTTCGCCGTGGCGACGGCGGTCGCGATGGCCTCGGGTGACACCTTGAGCCGGAGGACCTTGGCGGGCTTCAGGCGGATCTCCAGTGTACGCTCCTGCACGCCCGAGAGCGTCACCGCCTGGACGTCGTCGAGTTCCTGCAGGCGCGGTACCACTACCGTGTGGAGGAGGGCGGCGACCTTGCGCGGCGGCAAGTCGGAGGAGACGGCGAGCTGCACCACCGGCAGGGCGCCGAAGTTGAGTGCCGCGACCTTGGGGTCGAACGCACTCTCGGGGAGCACCGGCCGGACCGCAGCCACGGCCGACTGGACCTCGGCCTCCTTCGCGTCCATGTCGGTGCCGAACTCGTACTCGATCGTCGTGATGCTCATGCCCTCATTGGAGTAGGACACGGACTCCTTGACGTCGCTCGTGGCCTTGATGGCCTGCTCGATCGGCAGTGCGATGGCCTGGTCGACGTCGCTTGCCGACGAGCCGGGGGAGACGGTCACCACGGTCAGGTAGGGGAAGGTGAGGTCCGGGATAAGCTCCTGCTTGAGGGACGTCATGCCGAAGAGCCCGAAGATGACGACGGCGACGACCGCCAGCACGACGATGGAGCGGTTGCGCAGCGAGATCCTCGTCAGCCAGCTCACCCTGCTCCTCCTCCGACGGACGCGCCGCCGCACGGTCGCGCGGCGCCAACGGCGTACCCTACACAGCCGGCGGGTGGCGGTGCGACCCGCGGAACGTGGTCAGACCCCGGCGCGGTCGGCGAGGCGCTCGGCGACGGCGCGCAGGGGCTCGCCGAGCTGCAGCGCCTCGAGCCAGCGAGCCGGGATCCCTGCCTCGCCGTGCAAGGCGCCGGCCAGCGCCCCGGTGATCGCGCCCACCGTGTCGGCGTCGTCACCGAGGTTGACCACGGTGCAGAGCGCCTCCTCGAAGGTGGTGGCGCGCAGCACCGCCCACAGCGCCGTGCGCAGGCTGTCGACGACGAAGGCGGAGTTCTTGACCTCCTCGGGCTCCGCCACGGGGGCCTCGAGCAGCGCCGTGCTGATGCGCCGGTCCTCCTCGTCGATGCTGGCGACCACGACCGGAAGCTGCTTGCGCAGCTCGTCGCGCATCGCCGCCACGACGAGGTCGTTGAAGGCGGCGCAAGCCCAGCCGGCGAGCGGGTCGAAGTGGGTGAGCATGGACTCGTCGAGCGACGCCTCACGGCGCCGCTCGGCGTCGTCGAAGTACAACAGGGCGAGCGGCGCGCAGCGCATGAGGCTGCCGTTGGCGGCCACCGGATGGCCGAGGATCTCCCACGCGCGGCGCGAGGCGAGGTCCCACGGGGTGCCGGCCCGGTAGCTGAGGAGCACCGTGCGCACGGTGAGGCTGACGTCGCGCGGCCGGCCCTCGAACCAATCGCGATATCGGGCCATGACGTCCGCCGGGTCGTGGGCGCCGCGCTCGGCGAGGCTCTCGGCGAGGCGGAGGGCCATGTCGGTCGCGTCGGTCGTCTGGCCCGGCGCGACGTCGTGGCAGCCGCCGCCGAGCATGTCGGCGATGACGCCGAAGCGCTCGACGATCTGCTCGGCCGTCAGGAACTCGGCCGGCGCGCCCAGGGCCTCGCCGACGGCGAGGCCGAGCAGCGCGCCGCGGAACCTGTCGCGAAGATCAGGCGAGGAGGTCAAGGACGACGCGCTCGAAGAAGAGGGCCTGGTAGGTGACGTCCTCGACGAGGATGCGCTCGTCGGGCATGTGATCACGTCCGCCCGCCATGGCATGAAGGCTCTCGGCAGGGTACGGAGCGAAGCCGTACGCGACGCAGTCGGGGAACGCCTCGCGCACCCAGCGCGAGTCGGTGAAGCTGCCCGAACACATGGGGGCGAGGACCGCCTCCGGCACGTCGCGCTGGAGGACGCGGGCGATGCTCTCGCTGAGCGCCGTCGGGACCCGAGAGGCGTTCGGCTCGGTCACGTCGATCCATTCGAACTCCCAGTCGATACCGAGCGGCTCGAGGACCTCGGCGACGACGGCGTGCGTCTCCGCCGGCGTCATCTCCGGCAGGATACGGCAGTCGACGTTCGCTTCGGCGTGCGTCGGGATGACGTTGACGACCGTACCGGCCTCGAGCATGGTCGGCGTGAACGTGGCGCCGAGGAGCGGCTCGATCAGTCCGGCGACCTCGGGATCGGCGGCGCGCAGCTCGCGCGCCGCCGCACGCGCCGTCGCCGGGTCCTTGAGCCGCTCCCGGAGGCCGTCGCCGACGAGAGCGTCGATGAACCGGGCGGTCGTCGGCGACACGATCGCCGGCGGATCGTGGAGCCCGAGCGCGACGACAGCTCTGGCGAGGTCGATGACCGCGCTGCGTTCCTTCTCGGGCACCGAGCCGTGCCCGCCGATACCGCGGGTGCGGATGCGGAACTGGGCGAACGCCTTCTCGCCGACGGCGAGGAGGAACACCTTCTTCCCGTCCCTGGGCAGCCACAGCCCGCCCATGCCCTCGTTGAGGAGGTAATCGCAACGTATGAGGTCAGGGCGGTGTTCGCACAACCAACGCACGCCGCAATGCGTCCCGACCTCCTCGTCGACGCTGGCGATGTACACGACCTCGCCGCCGAAGTCGGCGCCGGCCCGCGCGAGGCGCGCGACGGCGACCGCCTCGGCGGCGACCTGGTTCTTCATGTCGGTGGCGCCGCAGCCCCAGACGTAGCCGTCCTTGACGACACCGTCGAACGGCGGCACCGACCACTCTTTCTCGTCCGCCGGCACGACGTCCATATGGCCCATGAGGACGAGAGTAGGTCCGGGACGCGTGCCCTTGACGCGGGCGACGAGGTTCTGGCGTTGGGGCAGCTCGCCGACCAGCTCCGCCGTGATGCCGTTGGCGGCGAGGTAGTCCTTGAGGACGAGGGCGCACGCCGTCTCGCCGCCGGGCGGGTTCGTCGTGTCGACGCGCAGGATGAGGGTGAACAGCGCGAGGACCTCGTCCTCGAGCGTCCGCCATTCCCGGGCGTCCAGTCCATAGCGGGTCACGGACGGCATCCTCCAGAAGGGTGGGCCTCGGTGCTCAATCTTACCGGTCTGTACGCGTGCCCGCGAACCCCGTAGGCTTGTGTCGTGACGTTCCCGCGCGAGCGTGCTGCAGAAGGAGGAGCCATGAGGATCGCAGTCATCGGGGCCGGCGCCATGGGTCGCTGGGCG
>CAZTMO010000144.1:0-5651 GCA_964615105.1 uncultured Thermoleophilia bacterium | reverse complement strand
CACAGGTGATGGGTGTTCGCGCGGCGGGCGAAATCGGCGGCCAGGGTCGCTCGCGAGAGGTCTTTCAGCGTCAGGGAGGGAAGGGCCGTCGGGTCGAGCTTGAAGCCACGGCGGTTGCTCGAGAAGAGAAGGATCCCGCGCGGCGCCAGCATCCGTCGCACCGTCATGCGGATGAGGTCCGGGTGGTCACGCTGCACGTCGAACGTGGCTCGTCCCATGCGCTTCGAGTTCGAGAAGCTGGGCGGGTCGAGAAAGACGAGGTCATACTGGCCCTCGGTCTCGGCGATCCAGCGCAGACAGTCGGCTTGGACCAGGCGGTGGGCAGCGCCGGGACTGTGGCTGGTCGCGGCACGCGCCCGCCCGCTGCCGTCCGGCGCGTCGGGCGAGCGGCGCACCGGGCTGCGCGCGAGCTCGAGGTCGACGTCGCGCACACCGTTCTCGAGCAGGTTCTTGCGCGCCCACTCGAGGTATGTGGCCGAAAGGTCGACCGACGTCGTCGACGAGGCGCCGCCGGCGATGGCGCAGATGGTGGCGGTGCACGTATAGGCGAAGAGGTTGAGGAAGCGCCGGCCGCCGGCGAGGCGCCGGATGAGGCGGCGCGTCTCGCGTTGGTCGAGGAACAGGCCCGTGTCGAGGTACGTCTCGAGGTCGACGAGGTAAGTCAGGCCGTCCTCGCTCACGGGTCGGAGGAGGTCGCCGCCACCGGCGCGACGCTCATACTGCGTCGCGCCGCGCATCCGGCGGCGCTGTTTCACGACGATGTCGCGCGGTGCCACCCCGAGCACCTCACCGAGTACGGCGACGGCCTCGGCCAGATGCGCCGCCGCGCGGTCCGGGTCGATCTCGGGCGGCGGCGCGTACTCCTGCACGTGCAGACGGCCTTCATAGACGTCCACGGCGAGGTTGTACTCGGGAAGGTCGGCATCGTAGATGCGGTAGCACGTGACCCCCTGGCGGCGCATGGTCCGCCCTATGTGGTGGAGGTTTCGACGCAAGCGGTTGGCGAGCTGGTCGGCGCCGCTCGGGACTCGTTGCGCGAGCCGGGGCGAGGATATGTCGGCCTCGCTCGCCGGCCCGATTGTCTCGCGCGCCGGCCCGGATGGCTTGCGCGCTGCCTGCCCCATGCCGGGCGCGTCGACGTCGACGTACGTCAGCGTGCAGTCGAGTGCGCCGTTGCGCAGGACCGTCTGGCGGGCCGGCTGCAGGCCGAGCTCGGCGGCATGGGCCGCGTCGCCCGTGAGCACGACGGCGCGCCAGCCGGAGAACGCGCTGTGAAGCCGCCGCCCAAGAAGTCGGCAGAGGGCCCGCGCTGCGGCCGGATCACTGAGACGCTGGCCGTACGGCGCGTTCGCAGCGAGCAAGCCGTGAGCCGTCGGCGGTCGCGCATCGGCCAGATCGGCGCGCTCGACCACCACGCACCCGCCCAGACCGGCGCGCGTGACGCAGGCGCGGGCGAGGTCGACGGCGCGAGGATCGTGGTCGGCGCCGCCGATGACGAGGCCGGGCGCCTGCGCCCTCAGGCGGTCGAGCCCGGCGTTCCGCCGCTCGCGCGCCTCACGCACGAGGGCGTCCCACGTCTCGGCGTCGTGACCGGCCCAACGGGAGAAGCCGAAGCCGCGCGGCGCGGCGCCGCTGCGCCGGACGACGTCCCCGGCGCGCGTCGTGTCACGCGCCTCGCCCTTCGGGTGCCCCTCGGCGCGCAGCAGGCCGGGCGCGACGTCGGCGGCGATCCAGGCCGCCTCGATGGGCAGCGTGGCCGACCCGCAGAGCGGGTCGAAGAGGCTGCCCCCGGCGGCGGCCTCACGCGGCCACGCGGCGAACAGCAGCATCGCGGCGGCCAGGTTCTCTTTGAGCGGCGCATCGAGACCTGTGCCGGCCGTGCGGTACCCGCGCCGGTGCAGGCTCTCGCCGCTGAGGTCGACGGAGACGGTCACGCGACCGCGCGCGAGATGCGCGTTCACACGCACGTCCGGCGCGCGCGCGTCGACCGACGGACGTCGCCCTCCGTGGGTCTCGCGGAACTGGTCTACGATGGCGTCCTTCACGCGCATGGCGCCGAAGCGCGTGTCGCGGATCGTCGGGCTGGCGCCGGTGAAGTCGACGGCGAGAGTCCCGTCGACGGCGAGGTGATCGGCCCATGCCACGCGACGCACGGTGTCGTAGAGCGCCTCGGCGTCGCCCGCGGGGCCGGTCTTGACGGCCAGTAGGACGCGCGCGGCCAGCCGCGACCACAGGCAGACGCGGTAGGCGGTCTCGAGGCTTCCGGAGAAGGCCGCCCCGGCACGCGTCTGTCGGACGTCGTCGGCGCCGAGGCCGCGCAGCTCGCCGGCCAGCATGGACTCCATGCCCGCGGGCACGGTGGCGAACAGGGAAAGGGCCACGGGCCAAGGCTATCACCAGGGCGGCCGAGACCGATGTCACGAGCCGGGCTGCGACCACCGTGGGGTAGGATGCCCGTGCCGAAGGAGGAGCGATGAAGTACGCCGAAGCCGCCGTGGGACGGGTCGTGGCGGTCCGTCTCGAGGACGGTGACGTCGTGCACGAGGCGATCGAGCGCGCGGCGCGCGAGACGGGCGTGGTCCGCGCCGCAGTGGTCCTGCTGGGCGGCGCGGACGACGGAAGCCGCGTCGTCGTCGGCCCCGACGACGGGCGCGCGGCGGAGATCGTCCCGCTCGAACGCGTCCTCAGCGACGTCCACGAGATGGCCGGCGTCGGCACGCTGTTCCCGGACGCCGGGGGACGCCCGGTGCTGCACCTTCACGCGGCCTTCGGCCGCGACGCCCAGGTGACCGCCGGCTGTATACGCTGCGGCGTCGTCACCTGGGTGATCGGTGAGGCCGTGCTCATCGAGATCACCGGCTCCTCCGCCTGCCGGCGCCTGGATCCGTCGACCGGTCTCGAGCTGCTCGACCTCGGCGACTGAGCTCGCGACGTCCGACCGCGCCTCGGCCGGCGCGGCCGCGCCCGCCTATTGACTACGGCCGCGCCCGCCTATTGACCGCGACCACGCACTGATGCTTTCATCGCGCTCGACCGGAGCCGCACACGGCGCGTGCGCGGTGCGGCGGAACGACCGCAAGCGAAGGAGCCCGCCATGTCACGTCCTTCCCCCCGCCTCGTCCTGCTCGCCGCGCTCGCCGTGCTGCTCGCGGCGAGTCTCGTCGCCGGCCTCGCCGGAGCGATGGCCGCGGACGAGACCGCTCCGCCGGCCGGCGACAAGGTCACGCTGCATGTCGGCTGGATGACCGATCCCGACAACCTGAACCCGTTCGTCGGGGAAGAGCAGTCGTCCTACGAGCTGTACCACATCAGCTATGACTTCCTGACCGACTTCGGCACCAAGTACCTCGAGACCGTGCCGGGCCTCGCCGAGAGCTGGCAGGCGAGCGACGACGGCCTCACGTGGACGTTCAAGATCCGCGAGGGCGTCAAGTGGCACGACGGTGAGCCGCTGACGGCGCACGACATCGCCTTCAGTTACAACTACCAGATCGAGCACGATCTCACCGCCTTCCTCTCGGCCCTTGACGGCATCGAGAAGGTCACCGCGCCCGACGACACGACCCTCGTGATCGAGTGCGCGCGGCCCAAAGCCGACATCACGGCCATGTGGGTGCCGGTCATCCCCGAGCACATCTGGGGCAAGTTCACGAGCTACGACGAGATCCACGACTACACGAACAGCCCGCCGATCGTCGGTTCCGGCCCCTTCCAGGTCGTGGAACAGAAGAAGGGCGTATACGTCAGGTGCGTGGCGAACAAGGACTACTGGGGCGGCGCCCCCAAGGTCGACGAGCTCATCTTCACGACATACAAGAACCAGGACACCCTGTCCCAGGACCTGAAGCTGGGGGCGATCGACCTGGCGATCAACATCCCGCCGGCGCAGGTCTCGGCCCTCGAGGCCGACCCGGACCTCGACTCGTTCGCCTGTTCTCAGAAGGCGTTCGACTACCTGTCGTTCAACTGCTACGAGGGTCCCTCGCTGGGGAACCCTGTCTTGCGTGACAAAGCCTTCCGCGCGGCGCTCAACTGGGCGATCGACAAGGACAAGTTCGTGGAACTCGCCTATCAGGGTCTCGCCGACCCGGCCGACACCATCTTCGAGCGCGACTTCTACGATCCGGAGCTCGACTGGCACTGGAGCCCGCCGGCGGAGACCGCGTTCAGGTTCGACATGGACAGGGCGCGTCAGGCGCTCGCCGACGCCGGCTACACCGATACCGACGGCGACGGGATCCTCAACGACCCGAAGAACGGCGGCAAGGACATCAAGCTCCGCCTGTGGGCGCGTCGCGAGTCGCCGCAGAGCCAGGCGATGGGCAAGCTCATCACCGGCTGGTGGGAGGAGCTCGGCCTCGACATCGACTACTCGGTGGAGGACAACGGCGTCCTCATCGACGGCGGCTACAACTACGAGGGCGACACCTACAAGCCCGACTACGACATCTACCTCTGGCAGTGGCAGCCGAGCGGCTCCGACCCTGGACGGCGGCTCGGGTACTTCCGCACCGTCCAGATCGAGAACCAGAACGACGCCTGCTGGTCGAACGAGGAGTACGACCGTCTCTGGGACGAGCAGTCGCGGGAGCTCGATCCGCAGAAACGCCAGGCCCTCGTCTGGAAGATGCAGGAGATCTTCTACGACGAGTCGCCGTACATCATTCTCACCTACCCGAAGACCCTGCAGGCCTGGAACACGGCGAATTGGGAGGGTTGGACGCGGATCCCGGCCGACATCGGCGCTGTGGCCTACCTCAGCGACAACGTCAGCAACTACGCGCTGGTGGGACCCAAGGCGGAGGCCGAGGAAGGCGGTGGGATGAGCACGACGACGATCGTCGTCATCGTCGTCGCGGCGGTCGTCGTGCTGGCCGTCGTGGCTTGGCTGGTGGCGCGCTCGCGCGGCGGCAAGGCCGAGGAGGCCTGACGGCCGGCCCGCGTGCCTGATGCCGCGTGACGTCCGCGCGCACATCCCACCGAGGGCGTCGTGGCGCGAAAAGGCCGGGGCGCTGCCGTCTGGCGGCAGCGCCCCGGCCGTGATCGCCGGCTGTCGCGGCAGGCTCAGATGCCGAGCGCGGCCCTCTTCTGACCGATCCAGTCGAGCATGTTGGTCACTGCCTGCTTGGTGTCGGTCTCGACGTCGAGCTTGCCGCCGGTGACGCCGGGGAGGTCCTGCGTCACGAGCTTGACGAGGTTCGGCGCCCCGGTCACGAACGGGACCGGATTCACGTGCACGTACAGGCCGAACGCGAGGGCGGCCATCGCGTCGATGGTCGCTTTCTGCTCCATGTACTCGGGAGCCGTCGCCACGACGGGCAGCGCCGGTACGTCGACACCGAGGGCATCGGCGATGGCGCCGACGAGCAACATGATGCGGCCGGTGTCGGTGCAGGTCCCGAAGCTCAGGACCGGTGGGATGCCGAGCAGCTCGCAGACGGCCTTGAGGCCGGGACCGGCCATCTCTTTGGCCTCGGCTGTCTCGAGGCCGGCGACCTGCAGGGCGGCGTTGCCGCAGCCCATCGCCAGGATCAGCACATCGTTCTTGATGAGCTCCTTGGCGACGGCGACCGTGTGGCTGTCCTGGTCGGAGTCACGCAGGGTGGTGCAGCTCACGAGTCCGCAGACGCCCTTGAGGGTGCCGTTCTTGA
>CAZTMO010000143.1:0-5654 GCA_964615105.1 uncultured Thermoleophilia bacterium | reverse complement strand
GGCCACGCCGCCGCCGACGACGAGCACGTCGGGTCCCTCCCGGTGCTCGCAGCGCGCGGCGGCGAGCCGGGCGGCGGCCTCGCGCTCAGGCAGCTCCCCCTGGCCGGCCACTCGGGCCAGCCCGCGCTCGAACGCGCCCCAGAGGCGCGGTGAACGACGGAACCAGCGGTAGTAGAAGCCCGGCGGCATCAAGGGAGAGAGGGCTTCGGCGACGCGCAGAGCGTCGACCCTCGCGCCCGGCCACGCGTGCTCGCGGGCGACCGTCATCCCCTCGCGGACCGGCGTCACGCAGGTGCGCACCCCGGGCAGGCCGTCGACGCGCATCGCGCAGGCCGAGCAGTGGCCCATACCGCAGCGGTAGCCCCTGGGCCGGTGGTACTTCGAGCTCCGCCCGAAGACGCGCACGCCGTTCCTGAACAACGCCGACGCCACCGTGTCGCCCTTGCGCGCCGTCATCGGCTTGCCCTCGAAGAGGAAGCTCAACTCGGGCCCGGACGGCGCCCGCACGCGAGCGTTCTCGGTGTCCCTTCGCCCGGCCTTCACGAGGCGCCTCCTTCGGCGGCTGCGACGACGAGCGACGTCTCGCGGATCAGCTTGCCGGTCGCGAAGCGCTCGACGCCGAAGGGGGCCAGCTTCGGCGGCGGCGTCCCCGTGGCGATGAGCTCGGCCAGCATGGCCGCGGCAGCCGGCGCTCCCACGAAGCCGTAGACCCAGCCACAGTCGAGGTAGAAGCCTTCCGTCTCAGGAGCAAGCCCCAGGATCGGCGCCACGTCGGCGGTCTGTGTCACGACGCCCGACCAGTGGCGCATCATGCGCACGCCGGCGAGGCGCGGGAAGAGACGCACGAACTTGGTCGCCATGTCACGCGCCCCGTCGAGCGTCGAACGGATGCTGTCGCTGGGCACGGGCACGTCCGGCTCCGTCCCGCCGACGAACTCCCCGCGCGTCGTCTGGTGACAGTAGCCCATGATCGCCGGCGAGCTGACTGCCGGACGCAGGAAGGGTTCGAGAGGCTCGGTCACCATGGCCTCGAGACGAAAGACCTGGACGGGCACGTCGACGCCGGCGAGCCGGGCGACGTCGCGCGCCTGGCCCCCGGCGGCGTCGACCACGACGGGAGTCGAGACGGCGCCGCGGTCGGTCGTGACCGAGGTCACGGCGCCGCCCGCGACGCCGATCGCGGTGACCGTCGTGTAGGGGTGGATCTCGACGCCGAGCCGTGCGGCCGCCTGCGCGTAGGCCCACAACGTGGCGTCGTGGTGGGCGAAGCCGGCGTCGGTCTGCAGGACGCCGCCGGCGATCATCTCCGGCGCCATCTCGGGGCAGAGGCGACGGACCTGGTCGTGATCGAGCAGCTCGACGTGGAGCCCGTGACGGCGCTGGAGGTCCACGTTCCGTCGCGCGGCCTCGACGGCCTTCGGGGTCGAGGCCAGCAACAGGTAGCCGGCGGGCGTGAAGAGCACGTTGAAGTCGAGCTCGGCGGAGAGCGCGTGCCAGCGCCGCAGGCTGGCGTCGAAGAGGCCGATCCACTCGGCGCTGGCGAACGCCGAGCGGATCATCTCGCCGTTGCGCCCGCTGGCCCCGGACCCGGGGTAGAAGGCCTCGAGCACGGCGATGCGGCCGAAGTCCCGCTTCGCGAGCTCGTAGGCAAGGGCGACGCCCTGGAGGCCGCCGCCGACGACGACCGCGTCGTACGCGGCGGCGAGGCCGCCGGTCGTCGCCCCGGGAATGACCTGCGGCGGGGCTGGGTGACGCTCCGCCACGACGCCCGGTCGTGTCCCGGTCGCCCTCACGCGTCGTCCCTCGCGGCGAGCGTGCCGAGCCGCACCGGCGAGACCGGCGGACGGCGCGGCGGCGGCGGCACGTCCGCCGCGTCGCGCCCGGTGAGCTCGGCCACCAGCCGCCTGATGCTGTCGACGCAGGTCTTGCCTTGGCACGGCCCGGTGCAGGCGCCGGTGAAGCGCTTCAGCGTCTCGATGTCGTCGTAGCCCTCCGCCACCGCGCGTCGCACGTCGTCGGCGGTGATGTCCCTGCACAGGCACAGGATGGTCTTCGCCATCGCCGGCCTCTAGCGTGGAGTCCAGCGTGACCGCGGGTCGCGGGGAAGGCGCACGTCAGTACACCACCCTCTGGGTCGCGGCCACGCTGATGCCGCGCTTGTTGAGCTCGGCGAAGTAGGTCTCGGGGGGGATCGCCGCCTCGCCGCCGAAGGCGCCCCTGCGCTCGATCGCGCCACGGCCGAGGAGGCGCCCGGTGAGGGCCGCCGGGTAGCCGACGGTGAAGGTCGAGCACGGCATGTCCCACTCGGGATACCAGTGAAGGATCGTCTCCAGCGTCCAGTCGACGGTCTGGCCCTCCTTGGTACCGCGCACCCCGACCCTGAGCACCTTGTGGTCGTCGAGCTTGGGCTTCTCCCTGGCGGCCGCCTCGGCGAGGGTCTGGTCGACGAGTTCAAGGATGACCTCGCGGGGCACGACCTGCCGGTCCTTCACGCTGATGGCATCGGTGGACGCCGCGCCGAGGTCACAGAGAAAGCGCAGCTTCTCCTCGAACCTCTTCGGCAGGGCGAGCTTGAAGAAGCACGTGCGGATACCCTTATCGGCGAACGAGACCGGGATCGTGGCGGGCTCGGAGTGGATCGTGTAGTAGCACGTCTGGGTGCCGACGGGGTCGGGAAAGTCGACCTCCTCGGCACCCTGGAAGGGGGGATACTCCTTCCACTCGCCGTCCTCGTAAGGCCAGGCGCTCATGAGGAACTCGTTGAGGAGCGTGTCGAGCGAGTAGGGCGGCACCAGGGGGGCCGCGGCCGTGCCCCAGTTGGCGATCCCGTCCCAGATCTTCACGTGCTCCACGGTGTCGAGCCTCTCGTAGGCGTAGCGGGCGAGGACGTTGACGATCCCCGGAGCCGAGCCCGAGCCGAGGATCGCGGTGAGGCCGGCCTCTGCGAACCTCTCCGAGAGGGTGAGCTGTTTCTTCGCCCAGTGGAAGAGGCCGCCGGTGTCGGTGTAGTGAGAGCCGCTCTTCAGACACGCCTCCATGACAGCCTCGTTGAAGTAGGCCAGCGAGCAGTTGACGACCACGTCGCAGGGCTCGAGGACGCGGGCCAGGGCCTCGGTGACGGTGACGTCGACGGTCGCGGTGGAGAGCTTCTGCGAGGCCATGGCCGCGGCACGCGCCGTGAGCCCCGCCTCGTTCATATCGGCGAGCAGGACGTGCTCGACCTCGTCGCTCTCGACGAGGTCGCGGATCGCGGCCTCGGCCATCTTGCCGGCGCCGCCGACGACGCAGACGTTCATTCGGGCCTCCTTACGGGTGGCTGCGCCGGCCCGCTGGTCAGGGGTTTGATCCGGCGCGAACCTTCACTGGGTCACGTCGCGCACGAGCTCCTCGAAGGCGGCGACGTAGCGGTCGATGTCCTCGTCGGTGTGCTGGATCGACAGCGTCCACTCCTCTTCGCGTCCGGGCGCCATGAGCACGCCGCGGTTGAAGTTGTAAAGCCACGCGAGCTCACTGAGAGCCCCGTTCTGGTACTTCTGGAACGACTCGTAGTCGGTGATGCGCCCCGTGGCGAAGTCGACGCAGCCCTTGGAGCGGATGCCGACCGTGTACCCGGGGAAGTCGTACCTGGCGCAGATCGCGTCGCACTCGGTGATGAGCCGATCGTTCAGACGGTCGAGGTGCGCGTACGCCGCGGGCGTCATGACCTCCTCGAGGTTGGCGCGCGCCGTGGCCATGCTCAGGGGATTGCCGTTGTACGTGCCGACCTGATAGACGCGCCAGTCCTCGACCAGCGCCATGATCTCGTCGGTCGCCCCGATCGCTCCCGACGGCAATCCGGCTGCCAGTGCCTTGGCCAGGCAGACCATGTCGGGTACGACGCCGAAGCGTTCCACGCCGCCGCCCGGGGCGGTGCAGATGCCGGTCTTGACCTCGTCGAAGATGAGGACCATGCCGTGGCGCGTGGTGATCTCGCGGATCGCCTCGAGGTAGCCCGGCTCGGGCAACACCACGCCGATGTTCATCATCGCCGGCTCCATGATCATGCAGGCCGGCGGCCGCCCCTCGGCGACCAGCCTCTCGATGCGGCGCTCCGTGGCCTCGGCGTCGTTGAAGGGCACGGGCACCGTCATGTCGACGACGGCTTGGGGTATGCCGCCGCCGAACGGCGCCGAGATGTACTCGTCACGCGGCCCGATGTCGCCGTAGTTCATCGGCGTCGAGACCATGACGTAGTCGTGATGGCCGTGGTACGAGCCGAAGATCTTGACGACGGTATCGCGGCCGGTGAACGCGCGGGCGATGCGGATCGCGTCCATGGTCGCCTCGGAGCCGGAGTTCACGAAGCGCCATTTCGGCAACTTGAAGTTGCGCGCCAGGTGGTGGGCGACGGTCGCGGCGTCGGGCGTCGCGAGCCCGAACTGCGTCCCCTTGCGGCAGCGCTCGCGGATCGTCTCGACGATCACCGGATGCGCGTGGCCCTGCACCATGCAGCCGAAGGCGTTGTGAAAGTCCGAGAGCTCCTCGCCGTCGACGGTCAGGATCTTCGACCCATACCCCTCGGTGAAGTAGATCGGGTAAGGCTCCCGCGCCTGGTAGCCCGACGACACCCCTGCGACGAGGTTCTGGTTCGCCGTCCGGTAGAGCGCGGCCGACTTGGGTGTGTGCTCCTCGAGACGTCGCTCCTCACGTTCGGTGAGTCGCTGAACGAGGTCGGGGTCGATCGTCCGTGAAGTCCTGGTCGACATCACTCGCCTCCCTGTAGGGCATCGTGCCGGACGCCGAAGCGGCGAAGGATCTCGTCGAGCGCGCGCTCAACCTGGGCGAAGGTCCATGTCTGGGGATCCTCGACTGCGGCGGCGTTGAGGCCGTAGACGGCGATCATGAGGAGCGGCGCGACGGCGCGCTCGACGCCGAGGTCCTCGAGCAGAGGTCCTGCCGTCTCGAGAAGCCAGTCGTTGAAGCGGCGGTTGCCCTCGATGAGCGCGTCGTCCCTGTGTTGCGGGGCGAGCGTCTGAAGCCAAAGGGCGCCGTCGGCGAGGGTCCGTTCGTCCACGGGGCATTGCTGGCGAAGCAACGCGCGCAGCTTGCCGGCGGACGTCCGCTGGGCGGCGATCGCGGCGGCGGTCGTGTCGGCCCACTCCTCGAGCAGCGTCGCCCGCGTGAAGCGCATCATCTCCGCCCGCGAGGCGAACGAGCGGGTGATCACCGTCATCGACGTCCCGAGCTCGGCGGCGACCGCACGCATCGTGCAGGCGCGTTCGCCGCGAGTGGCCCACAGCCGCGCGACCACGTGGGCGATCTCGCGGCGGCGCACGGCGTAGTCGACCTCACTTCTGGCCAACGTGACGGTCGTCACCCGTCGGTCCATCGGGCACCACCTTCTCCGCTGTGCCGGCGCGGGGTCACGAAACCGCGCGGCGCTGCTGCGATCAGAACATATGCTTCCGTTGAAAACAAGTGTTCTTGCACCTCACGCCGCCGCGCGCCGCCGGAGGTTCGCTCGGTGCGTCGCGTCTGGCCGCGCGAAGTCGGCAGGTCAGTGCCGCCAGGCCTGCGTGGCCGCCGAAGGGCGCCGTGCTAGGCTTCGGTCGACATCGGCCGTGCGCCCAAGGAGGCCCCGTGGACTTCTTCGAGACCATCGCCGCCCGCTACAG
>CAZTMO010000142.1:0-5667 GCA_964615105.1 uncultured Thermoleophilia bacterium | reverse complement strand
CACCCGCGCCGGTGGGCGCGGCGCTCAACAGGTAGCGGACGCTCTCTTCGGAGAGGCGCAACCTGTCGGCGATGGTGCGGAGTTCCTCGTCACGTTCGATGGGCGTCGCCGCCTCGGCCAGCACCCCTCTGAGCTGGGCGAAAGCCTGCGCCCTCCCGTCTTGCCTCGTGAGGTCGTTCCCCTCGAGGACCAAGCGGACGTGGAATTGTAGCAGCGTCTCGGAACGGGCGGCAAGCTCGCGGAAGCCCTCGGCGCCGGCCCCCGACAGCACGTAGTCGGCGGGGTCGAGGCCCTCGGGCATGCGCACGACGTGCAGGCGCAGGCCGAGGCGGCGGGCGAGGCCGAGAGCGCGACTCATGGCGCCCACGCCGGCGGCGTCGGCGTCGAAGCAGAGAAAGAGCTCGCGTGACAGCCTCGCCAACCGCTTGAGTTGTTGCTCGGTGAGCGCCGTGCCCATGGAGGCGACGACGTTCTCGACACCGGCCTGGGAGAGCGCGATCACGTCGGTGTAGCCCTCGACGACGTACACCCGATCTTCGCGCCCCGCCGCCGCTTTGGCGTTGTGCAGGCCGAACAGGGCCTCGCTCTTGTGGTAGAGCGCCGTCTCGGGTGAGTTGAGGTACTTGGGCGTCTCGTCGCCGAGCGTGCGGGCGCCGAAGCCCAGCGTGCGCCCGCGGTCGTCGGCGAGCGGAAAGACGATGCGCTCGCGGAACCGATCGTAGACGCCCCCACGCCGGCCCGGCACGACGAGCCCGGCGTCGAGAAGCTCCTGTTCGCTGAAGCCCTGAGCCGTGGCGGCGTCGCGGAGCCTCTGCCAGCCGGACAGGGCGTAGCCGACGCGGAAGCGCCGGCAGACGTCGGCGCCGAGGCCGCGCGCTTCCAGGTACTCGCGGGCCGCGGCGCCGGCCCTGCCCTCCCACAGCCGGCGCTCGTAGTGCGCCGTGGCCCGCTCGAGCAGCGTGCGCAGGCGCTCGCGCCGACGGCGCTCGGCCTCGCCCCTGGCGCTGGTCTCTTCGTATTCGAGCGCGACGCCATATTTGTCGGCGAGGTACTCGACCGCCTCGGCGAAGTCGAGGCCCTCCTTGCGCTGCACGAAGCTGAAGAGGTTGCCGCCCTCGCCACAGCCGAAGCAGTAGTAGAGCTTCTCCGCGGGATTGACCGAGAACGAGGGCGTCTTCTCGTCGTGGAACGGGCAGCAGCCCATGTAGTTGGCACCCGACTTCTTGAGCTGGGTGTACTGGCCGACGATCTCGACGAGGTCGGCCGCGGCCTGCACCTGGTCGATGCTCTGGCGGGAGATGAGCGGCACGGTCAGTCGCCGTCCCGCGACGCGTGCGGGGGCCGCGAGGACGGGGGACGAGGGGACGGGGGACGAGGGGATGGGGGTCGCGAGGCGCCGCGCGTCGGGCGCGCCTCAGGCGCGCCCCTCGGCGGCGCCTCGCGGCTGCCAGTCGGAGACGCCTCGCGCGTGCCGGTCGACGGCACGCGTCCCTGCAGGTAGCGCATTCCCGCGTCGCGACGGCGCCTCTCTTTGCGCGAGGGCCGCCGCTCGCGTTCGGGCGGCGTGAATCTGTAGCCCAGCCGGTCGAGGACGTAGACCAGCCCGACGAGGACGAGCGGCGTCCACACGAGGTAGGCGAGAGCGAGGGCCACCCAGGCCTCGATCGGCGTTGGGTCGGGACCGGGTCGCTCGCCCCACGCCGTGAAGGTGATCTCGATGAAGCCTGTGGCCAAGGCGACGGCGACCGGCATGGACAACGCCACGATGAACGCCACGGTGACGAGCGCTTTGAAGAGTGGCCGGCGGGCGGGCATTCAGGACTCCGGACGGGGGAACCGCGCCATCAGGACCTCGTCATGATACTCGCCGGCGCGGACGAACTGCCGCCGGCGCAGACCCTCGCGCGCGAACCCATGGTGCTCGTAGAACGCGAGCGCCGGCGCGTTGTGCGCGAACACGCTGAGCTCGATCTTCTCGGCGCCGCGCGCCGCGGCCCAGGCGACCGCCGTCTGGAGCAGCGCCGCGCCGATCCCGAGCCCGCGGCAGTCGCGCGCGACCGACATGCCGAGCACGCGCACGTGCGCCGAGGCCGGATGGGCGTCGGCGACCAGCCCGAGGTTGCCGGCCAGCCGCTCACCGAGCCACGCGCACAGAAAGAGGCTCGTGTCACGTTCGGCCGCCGATCCGATGCGGCGACGCCACTCGCGCGCGTTGATCTGCCCGGGCACCATGAGGAGCGTGACGACCGGCTCGGCAGCGACGGCGTCGAGGAGGCGGACGAGCGCCCGGGCATCGCCCGGGCGCGCCGACCGGATCACCACCTCGCGACCGTCGCGCAGGGCGACCGTCAGCTCACGGCCGAGCAGCGCCATGCCGCCTCACGTCCCGTCGCATCGCGCGCCGGCGCCTCACGTCCCGTCGCCTCGCGCGCCGGCGCCTCACGCGCCGCCGACCTCGCGGGTCTCCGCCTCACCGCACCCGCTCTTCGCCCGCGTCACTTCTCGAGTTCGAGCGCGCTACGCTGCTCGATCGCCGCCTGGGCGGCGGCGAGCCGGGCGACCGGCAGGCGGAACGGCGAGCAGCTCACGTAGTCCATCCCGCTGCGGTGGCAGAACTTGACCGTCGCCGGATCGCCGCCCTGCTCGCCGCAGATGCCGACCTTGAGGCCCGGCCGCGTGCTGCGGCCCTTGCTCACGCCGATCTGAACCAGCTGCCCGACGCCCTCCTGGTCGAGCGTCTCGAACGGGTCGGCGGGCCAGATGTCCTGCCTCAGATACTCACCGAGGAACTTGCCGGCGTCGTCGCGGGAAACGCCCATGCCCATCTGGGTGAGGTCGTTGGTGCCGAAGCTGAAGAACTCGGCGACCTCGGCGATCATGCACGCGGTGAGCGCGGCCCGCGGGATCTCGATCATCGTGCCGACCAGGTAGTCGACCGTCACGCCCTGCTCGGCGAAGACCTCGGCGGCGACGGCGCGCACGACCGCGTCCTGGTGCTCTAGCTCCTTCTTCGTGCCGACCAGCGGGATCATGATCTCGGGCCGGACCTCGATCCCTTCTTTCTTCACCAGGCAAGCGGCCTCGAGGATGGCCCGCGCCTGCATGGCCGTGATCTCCGGATAGGCGATGCCGAGACGGCAGCCGCGGTGGCCGAGCATCGGGTTGTTCTCGTGCAGGTCGTCCACCTTGGCGCGGATCGCGTCCTCGCCGAGTCCCAGGGCCTCGGCGGTGCGTGCCACGTCGGCGTCGTCGTGCGGCACGAACTCGTGCAGCGGCGGGTCGAGGGTGCGGATGGTCACGGGACGCTCGCCCATCACCCGGAACAGCCCGGCGAAGTCGTCGCGCTGCATGGGCAGCAACTTGGCGAGCGCGGCCTCGCGGGCCTCCTTCGAACCGGCGAGGATCATCTCGCGCACCTTCATGATGCGGTCGCCCCCGAAGAACATGTGCTCGGTGCGACACAGGCCGATGCCCTGCGCGCCGAAGGCGATCGCGTTGCCGGCCTGGTCGGGCTGGTCGGCGTTCGTCCGCACCTTGAGTCTGCGCTCGCGGTCGGCCCATTCCATGATCTCGGAGTAGTAGCGGTACGACTCCGATTCCTCCGGCTTCATGCTCTTCTCGAGCAGCACCTGCAGCACCTCTGGAGGCCGGGTCTCAAGCTCGCCGAGGATGACCTCACCGGTGAAGCCGTCGATGCTGATCCAGTCGCCTTCGTTGACGACCGTTCCGGCGACGCTGAACGTGCGCGCCCGCATGTCGATGTCGAGGGCCCCGCAACCGACGATGCAGACCTTGCCCATCTGGCGGGCGACCAGCGCGGCGTGGCTGGTCATGCCGCCCTGGGCCGTGAGGATGCCCTGGGCGGCGTCCATGCCGCGGATGTCGTCGGGGCTCGTGAAGTCGCGGACGAGGAGGACCTTCTCCTTGAGCGGCCGGCCGTCGGCGTCCTTCCGCTCGCTGTCGCGCTGCGCCCAGGCGACGGCGTCCGGCGCGTTGAAGACGACGCGGCCGGAGGCGGCGCCGGGGCCGGCCGGCAGGCCCTTGGCCACGATCCGGCCGGCCTTGACCGCCGCCTCCTTGTCCGCCGCCCCGAACACGGGGCGCAGGAGCTGGTTGAGCTGCTCGGGCTCGATGCGCATCAGCGCCTCGTCCGGCGTGATCAGCCCTTCGTCGGCCATGTCCACGGCGATGCGGATGGCCGCGAGGCCGGTGCGCTTGCCGTTGCGCGTCTGAAGCATGTAGAGGCGGCCGCGCTCGATGGTGAACTCGAAGTCCTGCATGTCGCGGAGCTCATGCTCGAGCGTCCTGCGCACCTCCATGAGCTGCGTGTAGACGTCCGGCCACACCTGGTCGAGCTCGGTCGCCGGGCGCGGCGTGCGCACGCCGGCGACGACGTCCTCACCTTGGGCGTTGACGAGGAACTCACCGTAGAACACGTTCTCGCCCGTGGCCGGGTTGCGGGTGAAGGCGACTCCTGTGCCCGACTCGTCGCCGGTGTTGCCGTACACCATGGTCTGGACGTTGACCGCCGTGCCCCACGTCTCGGGGATGTCGTACAGCTTGCGGTAGGCGATCGCGCGGTCGTTCATCCATGAGCCGAACACGGCGCTGATGGCGCCCCAGAGCTGGTCGCGCGGGTCGTCCGGGAAGTCGTGGCCGGTGCGCTCCTTGACGGCCGCCTTGAACTGACCGACCAACTGCTTGAGGTCGTCGGCGGTCAGGTCGGTGTCGTAGACGGCCCCTCGCGCCTTCTTCATCTCGTCGAGAAGCTCCTCGAACGGATCGGCCTCGTCCTCGTGCTGGGGTTTGCAGCCGAGGACGACGTCGCCGTACATCGACACGAAACGGCGGTAGCAGTCATAGGCGAAGCGAGGGTTCTGTGTCTGGGCGATCACGCCCTGCACCGTGGTGTCGTTGAGCCCCAGGTTGAGGATCGTGTCCATCATGCCGGGCATCGACGCGCGGGCGCCGGAGCGGATCGAGAGGAGCAGCGGATCCTCTTTGTCGCCGAACTTCTTGCCCGTGTCGGTCTCGAGTTGGGCGAGGGCGGCGTCGACTTGCGCTTCCAGCCCCTCGGGGTACGAGCCGTTTGCCGAGTAGATGTTGCAGACTTCGGTAGTGACGGTGAAGCCCGGCGGGACGGGCAGGCCGATGACGGTCATCTCGGCGAGGTTCGCGCCCTTGCCGCCGAGAAGCGCCTTCATGTCTTTGTTGCCCTCGCGGAAGTGGTAGACGTACTTGTCGGCCATCAGTCCCCTCCTAGGGTCTGCTCACACGTCACGCCGTGCCACCGTCCGGGCCCGCGTGCCGCTATCGCGCCTCTTCCTGGGTCGGCAGGCGGTCGAGCGCGCCGATCCGGCCGAGAAGGCCGGTCACGGCGGCGAGCTGCGCCAGCCGGTTGTCGCGGATCGCATCGTCGTCGTCCATCACGAGCACGTCGTCGAAGTACCGGTCGACGGCCGGGCGCAGGCGCGCCGCCGCCGCGACGGCGCCCTCGACATCGAGGCCGTCGAGCGCCTCGATGACGGCCGGGGCGATCTCTGCCAGGCCAGCCGCGAGGACGCGCTCGGCCTCCTCGCGAAAGAGCGCCGGGTCGGGCGGCCGGCGCGCGCCCGCGGCGCCCGCCTTGCCGGCGAGCGAGGCGCAGCGGTCGTAGGCGACGACGGC
>CAZTMO010000141.1:0-5683 GCA_964615105.1 uncultured Thermoleophilia bacterium | reverse complement strand
TGATCTGCGCCTGGATGGTCACGTCGAGGGCGGTGGTCGGTTCGTCGGCGATCAGGATGTCGGGGTTGCAGCTGATCGCCATGGCGATCATGGCGCGCTGGCGCATGCCGCCCGAGAACTCGAACGGGTACTGGTTGGCGCGCTTCGCCGCGTCGGGGATGCCGACGCGGGCGAGCAGCGCCGCCGCCATGTCCCAGGCCTCGTCCTTGTCCTTGTCCTGGTGCAGCATGATCGCCTCGGCGATCTGGTTACCCACCTTGAAGACCGGGTTCAGGCTCGTCATCGGGTCCTGGAAGATCATCGCGATGTCGTTGCCGCGCACGCCGCGCATCTCGTCCTCGGTGAGCGCGCGCAGGTCGCGGCCGCCCAGCCTGATGTCGCCGGCGACCACCTTGCCCGGCGGGTCGGGGATGAGCCGCATGACCGACAGCGCGGCGACGGTCTTGCCCGACCCGGACTCGCCGACGATGCCCAGCGTCTCTTCGTGGTCGAGCGTGAAGCTCACGCCGTTGACGGCCTTGACCACGCCGACGTGAGTGAAGAAGTGCGTCGAGAGGTCCTTGACCTCGAGCAGGCGTTCAGCCACGGCTACTCCTTGAGCTTCGGGTCGGTGGCGTCGCGGAGGCCGTTGCCGAACGAGATGAAGCCGAACACGGTGACCGTCAGCAGGATGCTCGGGAACAGCACCATCCACCAGCTCCCCGCCCAGAGATACGTGAGGTAGTCGGAGATCATCTTGCCCCAGCTCGCGTTGGGAGGCTGCACGCCGATGCCGAGAAAGCTCAGCGCCGCCTCGGTGACGATCGCGCCGCCGACGGCCATGGCGATGGCGACGTAGACCGGCGCCATGCTGTTCGGCAGGACGTGACGGAAGATGATGCGCAGGTCACCCGCGCCCTGGGCACGGGCGGCCTCGACGTACTCCATCGCCTTGATGCTGAGGACCTGCCCGCGGACGAGCCGCGCGAAGGTCGCCCAGCCGAGGATGCCGATCGCCAGAAAGACGTTCACGAAGCCGGGCCCCAGGACGGTCATGATGAGCAGCACGAAGAGGATGTACGGGTAGGCGAAGAAGATGTCGGCGAGGCGCATGATCACGCTGTCGACGGTACCCCCGTAATACCCTGAGACCGGCCCCGCGACCAGCCCGATGACCAGAGCGATGGCGACGGCGATGACGCCGACCAGCAGCGAGATGCGGGTCGCGACCATCACGCGCGACAGGATGTCGCGCCCCAGGTAATCGGTGCCCATCGGGTGCGAGAAGCTGGGCGGCGAGCCTTGGCCGCTGGGGGACAGCGCGTAGTCGACCTGGTTGGGGTCGTACGGCGTGAGGCCGCGCCCGTCCGTGAGCGGGTAGGCGACGACCTGGACCAGCCCCACGACGAGAAAGACGACGATGATGCCGAGGCCGACCAGCGCCAGCTTGTTCTTCTTGAGCCGCCGCCACGTGTCGGACCACGGGCTGAGCGGCTTGGGGGTGGCGAGCCCCTCAACCACCTGTGCGGCCCGCTCCTCGAGCTGGTCGCCCTGGCGGACTGCGCTGACGCCCGTCGGCACCTCGTCGACGCCGGAGGCGCCGCCGACAGGATCGCCGGCCCGCGTGAAGTCGTCGCCGCCCACGCTACTCCTCGAGCCTGATGCGCGGGTCGACGGCGGCGTAGCCGAGGTCGACGAACAGGTTGGCGAAGACGTACACGATGGTGGCGAAGAGCACGCCGCCGGCGATCACCGGCGCGTCGCGGGCGCCGATCGCCTGGTAGATCATGAGCCCGATGCCGGGGCGCGCGAACACCGTCTCGGTGAGGATCGCGCCGCCCATCAGGGCGCCGAGGTCGATGCCGGCGATCGTCATCACCGGGATGACGGCGTTCTTGAAGGCGTGCTTGCCGACCACCTTGCGTTCGGCAAGTCCCTTGGCGCGGGCCGTGCGGATGTAGTCGCTGCGGATCACCTCGAGCATGGAGGCGCGCTGCATGTACGAGATGTAGGCCACCTCGATCAGCCCCAGGGTGACCGCCGGCAGCACCAGGGTCATGAAGCTGTCCCACGAGGCGGGGATGATCCAGAGCACGTTGTCGCCGGCGCCGGTGAGCGGAAAGATGTCGATCCCGAACCACTCCTGCAGCTTGAGCCCGAAGAACCACTGCATGAAGACACCGAGGACGAACACGGGGATCCCCCAGATGATCAGCGCCCCCGTGGTCAGCGCGGTGTCCCAGAACGAGTACTGGCGAAGGGCGGAGTAGATCCCGAGCGGGATGCCGAGCATCTCGATGAGCACGGCGGCGATGGCGAGCTGGATGGTGTTCGGCGCGTTCTCTTTGATCATGTCGGCGACGTCCTGATGCAGGTAGAACGACTCGCCCATGTCGCCGTGCAGAAGACCGTTCACCCAGACGCCGTACTGGACGTAGATCGGCTTGTCGAGACCCTTCTGGACGCGGATCTCCGCGATCTTCTCTTCGGTCGCGTTCTTGCCCGCGAGCATCCGTGCGGGGTCACCCGGGATGACGTAGAGCATCACGAAGGTGATGACGCTCACCCCGAAGAGGACGATGAACAGTTGGAGCAGTCGCCTGACGATGTATGCGAGCATCGCGCTACTTTACCTCAGCAGGTCTCCTGCCGACATTCCCACGGCGAGCGTCGCGTGACGGGCGTCCCCGGGCTGCCTCAGGACGGCGGTGGCCCGCCGCTGGTCACCAGCGGCGGGCCACCGCCGTCACGGCCGCGTTGCAGTGTAGATATTCAGCGCTGCATACGCAAGCCCCCAGGACCTGACGTCAGGCCCTTACTTCACCCACATCTTCCAGAAGTGAGTCTGGCCCATCGGGTCGTGCACGAAGCCGCCCATGCGGTTGTTGCTCATGCGGAAGTCGCGGTAGTAGTAGATCGGGATGCAGGGCGCGTCCTCGAGCATGACCTTCTCGGCCTGCAGATAGAGGTTCGTGCGCTGCGTCGCGTCGGTCGTCTTGCGGGCCTGCACGACCAGGTCGTCGAACTCCGGGTTGTCGTAGAAGGTGTACATCGTCGCCGACTGCGAGCTGTGGAACAACGGATACAGGAAGTTGTCCATCGTCGGATAGTCGGCGATCCAGCCCATGCGGAAGACCTGCGAGCTGTCGGCGTCACCCTTCTGGCTCTTCGCCAGCTTGTCGAGGAACGTCCCCCACTCGAAGTTCGAGAGCTCGACGTCGATACCGGCGGCCTTCCAGCCGGCCTGCAGCACCTCGGCCACCTTCTGGTGACCCTCGTCGGTGTTGTACCAGTACTGGAGCGTCGGCATGTCACCGATGCCGGCGACAACTTCCTTGGCCGCCTCGGGATCGAAGCTGTACGGGCTTTGGTCGGGCTTGTACCCGGGGACGCCCTCGGGCACGATGCCGGTGGCCGGGATCGTGACGCCCTCGTTGACCACGTTACAGACGTTCTGTTTGTCGGCCGCCAGCGACATGGCCTTGCGGATCTCGAGACCCTGGTCGCCGCCGACGACGGGGTTGTTCATATTGAAGCCGACGAAGTACGTCGCGAGGCTCGGCCAGGCCTTGGCCGTCCACTCGCCGTTCTTGGACTGCGGCATGTTCTCGGCGACCTTCACCTGCCCGGGCGGCACGGTGCTGTAGTCGACGTTACCCTTCTGGAACTCGAGCCAACTGGTCGACGACTCGAGGATGACCTTGCACATGACCTCGTCGAGGTAGGCGGCGTTGTCCTTGTCCCAGTAGTCCGGGTTCTTGACGAGATCGACGTAACGGTTGTTCTTCCACTCCTTGACCAGGAACGGGCCGGTACCGACGGGCTTGCGGTTGTAGGCCTTGGCGCCGACTTTGTTGATGTAGTCGACGGGAGTGACCGACGCGATCGGATGAGCAAGCGTCTGCACGAACTCGGCGAACGGGTAGCGCAGCGTCACCTCGAGCGTGTAGTCGTCGAGCGCCTTGACGCCGGTGAGGCCGTCCTTGCCTTCCCAGTAACCGCCGTCGTCAGAGCCCTGGATCGGCGAGAGCACGTACGACGTGTACGAGCCGTTCGCCGGGTCGGTGGCACGGTTCCACGAGTCGACGAAGTCCTGGGCGACGACCTCGCGGCTCACCGGAGCCTGGAACATGACGCCCTTCTTGAGGTGGAACGTCCACACCGTCGCGTCGTCGTTGGACTCCCAGCTCTCGGCGATCTTGGGCTTCGCCACCATGCCGCCGCTCTCGTCCTGCTCGTACGTGACGAGACCTTCGTAGACCTGGTGCGCGACCTGCCAGCCCTCGCTCTCCTGCACGCCCACGGCGTCGATCGCCGTCGGGTTCGCGGAGAGGACGTAGTTGTAGACACCGCCGGCCTTCGGCGTGCCTTCGTCGCTCGTCGTTGTCTTCTCTTTTTCGCCGCAGGCGGCGAACACGAGACCGGCGACCACGAGCAACGTGGCGAGGACCATCAGGCCCCGCCACCTCATCGTCAGCTTATTCAATGTGACCTCCTTCGAGAGTCATCGGTGTCTCCCCCGCGCCTGCCGCGCCGCGCTTCGACGCGTGCCGCGCGCCCTGCCAGCTTGTTCCCCAGCCGTCCAGCACCTCCCGTGACGACGTCCTCCATGCACTCGGGATCTGTCGTTACCATGTCGGCGACCGCCCGGCCGCAGGAACGGCGACGCGGGACGCGCCGTGCCTCGCCCCGGCGACGGCCTCAGCCCAGCCTCCACGCCAATAGGAACGTCGTCATGAAGAACACGACACCCGTGATGATGGTGTAGCGCGTGAGGTTCCGCTCCATGACGCTCGCCTGTGAAGCGAACGAGAAGCCCGTCGAGCTCGCCATGCCGGCGTCCTTGCCGGAGTGCATGAGGATGAGCACGACCAGGAGCAGGCTCACGAGCAGATGGACCACGACGAGGACGGTGTTCAGCACGCAGACTCACTCCTTGGCTGCGGGTCGGAGGACCCTAGCTTCGCATACGAGCATAGCATTCTTGCATCTCCGGTCAGATGACACAACAGCGCGCAGCGCAGACCTCTCCCGAGACGGCACGACAAGGCGGAGCGCAGGATCCTCACCCGCACGGCTCGAGGAGTGACACGCCGGTCATCTCGGGGGGCGGCGCGAGGCCGAGCAGCCGCAGGATGGTCGGGGCGAGGTCGCAGAGCCGCCCCCCCGAGCGGACGCGCACGCCGTCAACGGTGGCGACGAACGGCACCAGGTTGGTGCTGTGCGCCGTGTTCGGGCTCCGGTCCGGCTCGAGCATGTTGTCGGCGTTGCCGTGGTCGGCGGTCACGAGGGAGACGCCGCCGAGGGCGGCGACGGCGTCGACCACCCTGCCGAGGCAGGTGTCGACCGCCTCGACCGCGCGGACGGCGGCCGAGATCACCCCGCTGTGCCCGACCATGTCGGCGTTGGCGTAGTTCACGACCACGAAGTCGTACGCGTCCGTCGCGAGCTGACGCACGAGCTCGTCCGTCACTTCGAAGGCGCTCATCTGCGGCTTCTGGTCGTAGGTCGGCACGTCGCGGGGGCTGGGGATCAACACGCGCGTCTCGCCCGGGTACTCCTGCTCCACGCCGCCGTTGAAGAAGAAGGTCACGTGGGCGTACTTCTCGGTCTCGGCGATGTGCAGCTGGCGCAGGCCGGCGTCCGACAGTACCTGGGCGAGGACGTTCGCCGGGCGCTCGGGGGTGAAGGCGACGGGCAAAGG
>CAZTMO010000140.1:4178-5686 GCA_964615105.1 uncultured Thermoleophilia bacterium | reverse complement strand
CGCCGCCGGCGCCGGTGATCACCACGGTCTTGCCGGTCATCTCGTACGTCATGCGCTCCCCCTCAGTCGTCACGCCGCCCGCCCTGGCGAGCGGCCGCGAAGGGCCGTCCTGCCGCGAAAGACTGAACGGTCCTTCAATGTTCGCCCTAGCTTACCGCGGCCCGGCTGCCACGACCAGTGCCGGAGGACGACGAAGCGGTCGTCGCGACCGGCGCGGCCCCGGGGCGCGGTGCGCCCCGGGGCCGCGCCCGACGAGCCGTGCGCCGACCCACATCAGCGAGACGCGTCCGTAGAACCGCGCGTCTACTCGCCGGCGAACAGCCGGTCGAGCTTCGCGCCCTCGTCCGGGAAGTAGGTCACGTAGCCGACCGGAAGCGCACCGCCGACGGCGTCGATCACGCGACGGCAACCCTCCTCGCCGAAGTCGCCGCAGAGCTCGATGAAGTGCGCCGTGCCGGCCGAACGGGCCTCGGCGGCCACGGCGCAGGCCTGGTCGACGCTCTCGACGCCGACCGTGACGACGTCGCCCTCGGGCGTGTCGATCACGCTGCGATGTACCACAGGGTCGCAGCCGTCCGTGCGAAAGATGAACAGAAAGTCGATGCGGTCCATGTCTCCCCCTTGAGCGGTCACGGCATGCAAGGACGGGACCGGGCGCCGGCGCGTCGCGGTCGGGCCGGCGCCCGTCGCCCTCAGTAGTAGAGCTCGCTCGGCCCCTTGTACTCCTGGATCGTGTTGCCACCGTCGATCACGATCAACTGGCCGGTGATGTAGCTCGCGTCGTCCGACCCGAGGAAACAGATGACCTTGCCGACCTCCTCGGGATACGCCGAGCGTCCCAAGGGCGTGTTCTCGCCGCCGACGTCCTCGCCCTCGGCGGTCGAGCCCGTCTGGATCCACCCCGGACCCACCGCGTTCACGGTGATGCCGTGCTTGGCCACGTCGAGCGCGAGGCCACGCGTCATGCCCAGGACGCCGGCCTTGGCGGCGCAGTAAGCGGATTCCTCGGGGTTGGCGACGACCGGCCCGGTCACCGACGAGACGTTCACGATGCGTCCGTACTTCTGCGCGATCATGTGCGGCACGACGGTCCGCGTGACGTTGAACTGCGTCTTCAGGTTGATGGCGATGCCGAAGTCCCAGGCCTCCTCGGACATGTCCTGGAAGGCGGTGAAATCCTCATCCTGGCCGAAGACCACCATGCCGGCGTTGTTGACGAGGACGTCGATGCGGCCGTAGCACGTGAGGGCCTCGCCCACCGCCTTCTTCACCTGGTCCATCTTCGTGAGGTCGGCGGTGTGCGACGAGACGGTGAGCCCTTCGGACCGCAGCAGCTCGGCGCACTCGTGCACCTTGTCGGCGATGTCGACGATCGCCAGCATCGCGCCCTCCCGCCCGAACACGCGCGCCGTGGCGAAGCCGATGCTGTCGGGCTTCGCCACCCCGGTGATGAGGACGACCTTGTCCTGGACTCTGCCCTTGCGCTCCATGACCCGTGCTCCTCCCGT
>CAZTMO010000140.1:0-4078 GCA_964615105.1 uncultured Thermoleophilia bacterium | reverse complement strand
CGTCTCGTCGCCCACGCCATGGACTTCACCATCACGCTGAGGGCGCTCGACGAGCGCCGGCGCACCATGCGCGAGCTGATCGCGCTGTCGCAGGAGGCGGCTCGCGCCACCGACCTGGTCTCGTTCGTCGACGCCGTCGCCGAGCGCGTCATGACTGCGACCAACGCCGATTACGTCGACCTCTGGCAGGTCCAGGGCAGCGGCCTGCGCAATCTCGTCAGCATGACCCGCGAAGGTGTCAACGAGCAGAATCGCGGCGCCCTCATGGATCTTCGCAAGTACCCTGAGAGCGCCGTCGCCTTCGCCGAACGCAGGCCGTTTTTGCTGTGCTCGTTGCGCGACGAGCGGCTCACTGCCGAAGAAGTCGATCTCTACCGCAGGTGGGGCTACGAGAGTTCCCTGAGCGTGCCGATCGTCGTCGGCGGCGAGATGGTCGGCTTACTCGAGCTGTACGACGACGCTGAGCGGGACTGGAGCGAGGAAGTCGACTTCATCACCAACGTGTCGCAGCATCTCGCGGGGATCTTCGCCAACGCCGTGCTGTTGGACGAAGTGCAGCGCCGGACGTCTTACGAGAGCGAGCTGGTCGCGCTGGCGGAGGCGCTGTCGCGGACCCCGGAGAAGCGTGAGCTGGCGCTCACCGCAGCCGCGACGCTCCGCCGCGTGCTCGACGCCGAGGACTGCGACATCTGGCATCTCGAGGAGGGGCGTCTGCGCTGTCTCATCAGCGTGGACCGCGCCGGCGTCGACACGGCCGTCGAAGGCAAGCTCCTCCGCCTCGACATCTTCCCCACGACCGCCGCCGTCCTCGAGCATCGCGAGTTTCTCATGTTCACCGACCTCGACGACCCGCGACTCTCGGCGGACGAGATCGCGGATTGGTCAGAGTACGGCTTCCGCAGCGGCATGACGCTCCCGCTCGTCGCCGGCGACGACGTCGTCGGCATGATCGACATTTTCGATACCCGGGAACGCGACTACACCGAAGCGCGTCAGTTCGTCATCAGCGCGGGCCGCATGGTCGCCGACGGCCTCAAGAACGCGCAGCTGCTCGCAAGGCTGAGACAGAGCAACCGCGGGCTGCGCGAGCTCCTCGAGCTCGGCGACGTGATCGCCGCGGCCGACGATCTCGGTCAGCTCGTGCGCACCGTCGCCAGCCGTCTGCGAGACGTCCTTCACGCCGAGGACTGCGACATCTGGCGCATCGACGGAGACTGCCTGCACTGCCTCGCCAGCATCGACAGCAACGGCTGGGACGAGAACGAGATCGGCCAGGTGCGCGATCTCGCCGAGTACCCGGAGACGGTCGTCGCCCTGGAGCGCGACGAACCCGTCGTCCTGGGCGACTTCGACAGCGCCGGCGACCACCTCTCGCCTGCCGAACGAGAGCGGTACGGCCGCTGGGGGTACCGCAGCATGGTCTCGCTGCCGCTCGTCCAGGACGGGCGCCCCGTCGGCCTGGTCGACATCTTCGATACCCGCCCGCGCGACTGGACGGCGCTCATGGACCTGATCCGCAACGTCGGCTCCCTGCTGGCGGGCGCGTTCGACAAGGCGATGCTGCTGGACGAGCTCGCGCGAAGCAACAGCGACCTGCGCCTGCTCGTCCAGTCGAGTCGGGAGTTCGGCGCGACCCTCGACTTCGACGCTGTGATCGACATGGTCGCGAGGCGGATCCGCGAGGCCGCCGGAGCCGAGAGCTGCGACATTTACACCCTCGAAGGAAGCGAGGTCGAGATCATCGCCTCCGTCGACGGCGAAGGCAAAGTCGATGCGGTCGGACAGCGCTTCCACGTGTCTGACTTCCATTCGTTCACGGAGGCCCTCGCCACACAGGCTGCCGTCGCCGTGTCCGACGTCCTCACGGATCCCCGTTCGAGCGTCCGGGAGCTCGCCGACGCTCGTGAATGGGGCTACCGCGCGGCAGCGGACATCCCGCTCGTCGTCCAGGGCAAGGTCATCGGCTTCGTCTCGCTCTACGCGACCGAGGCACGACTGTTCACCGAGATGGGCGCCGTCGAGGGGTTGGCACAGATCGCCTCCCAGGCGATCGCCAACGCCAGCCTTTATCGCCGGCTCGACGAGAACGCCCGGCGCCTGGCGCTGCTCTCGGAGTCGGCGCTTGACCTGACCTCGACACTCGACCTCGAAGACGTGCTGACGCGACTCGCGTGGCGGCTGTGCCACTCCGTCGACGTGCCCGACTGCGAGATTCACGTGATCGAGGGTGACGAGCTGTTCTCCGTCATGAGCCTCTCCGACGGGGTGGTCAATCACGACTGGCTCGGTCTTCGCGTGCCGCTCCGGGAGGCGGCGGTGACGCGCGAAGTGATACGCACGAAGCGCCCGACGGTCGTTCCCTCCCTCGACGACCCCCGGTTGAGCGACCACGTGCGGCGGCTGGCCCGCGAGGGAGGCGACGCCGGTGCGACAGGCGGCATGTGCTGGATCACGCTCCCCCTGATCGCCGGAGACGAGGTGATCGGCATCGTCGAGCTGGTGGAGACGCACCGGCCACGCGAGTTCACCGTCGATGAGATCGAGGGCGCGGCAGCGATCTGCCACGCCGCCGCCATGGCGCTGACCAACGCTCGCCTCTTCGCGCGCGAGCAGGCGGCGCACCGCGAGACGAGCATCCTCAACGAGATCGCGCGCGCGACGGCGGCGAGCCTCGACGTCGAGACCGTTGCCGCTGCCGCCGCGCGGCAACTCGGCCGCGCACTGGAGCTCGACGCCGGTTTCGCCCTTCTCCTCCTGACCGACGGCAGGGTGACGCGCGTCGTCACGGACAAGGGCAACGCATCCTCGTTCGAGGCGAGCGATTTCTCCGTGGTGGACGAGACGTTCGTGCAGCGCCTGCTCGCCGAGCGTTTCGTCGTGCTCCGGCTTCCCGAGGAGAGCCCTCTGCCGCCCGGGCACCCGGCGATGGCCGGCCTCAAGTCGATGGCCGTGCTCGCCCTCGTCTCTGAGGCGGGACTCGTGGGCGCGTTCGCGCTGGCGAGCCGTCGAGCGGACGCCTTCGCCGACCTCAACAGGGCCCTCATGGCCAGAGTGGGCACGCAGCTGTCGCTCGCCGTGTCGAACGCGCGCCTTTACGCCGAGATCAAGGAGATGCACCTCGGCAACCTCAAGGCGCTCTCTTCGGCCCTGAACGCCAAGGACTACTACACGCTGGGGCACGCCGCACGCGTCGCCGCGTACATGGTGATGCTTGGCGAGGAACTCGGCTGGTCGCGGGACCTGCTCGAGTCGGTGGAAGAGGCCGCGTATCTGCACGACATCGGCAAGATCAGCATCTCGGATCGCGTGCTGCTAAAAGCGGGCCGGCTGAACGACCGCGAGTGGGAGCAGATGCGCCAGCACCCCGTGTTCAGCGCCGACATCATCCGACCCCTGTTCCCCGAGGGACTGGTGCTCGCCGTGCGCCATCACCACGAGAAGTACGGCGGCGGCGGGTACCCCGACGGCCTGGCGGGCGAGGCGATCCCTCTGCTTGCCCGCGCTATGGCCGTCGTCGACGCCTACGACGCCATGTCGTGCCGCCGCCCGTACAAGGCTGCACTTACGTACCCGGAGTGCCTCGAAGAGCTCGCGCGCTGCCGCGGCAGCCAGTTCGACCCGATCATGGTGGACGCGTTCCTGCACGTCCTCGAGCGAGTCGCCGAGCGGCGCGGCCTCGCCACCCGTATCGCCTCGCAGGCCGCGGACCGTATCCCCGGCGAGTGGCACGCCGCCCTCCAAGGGCCCGAGGACGAGAGTCGGGAGGAGTACCGGCGCATCGCCGAGGTGCTCCGTCAGGTCCGCGATGCTAACCCGCCGACGCGCTTCCTCACGACGCACTGCCGCCTCGACAAGCGGTACGTCATCGCAGTCGACCCGGAAGAGGACGAGGCCGAGCGCTCGCGCTTCGGCGACGAGATCTTCGCCGACGACGAGCTCCCCCTCGTCCTCGAGGGCAGAGTCCCCGACGTCAACATCCTGTTCGCCGACGAGTTCGGCGTATGGGTCACCGGTCTTGCCCCGATCCGCGACGGCCAGGGCAACGTGGTCGCCGCCGCGGTCGCCGACCTGCCCGCTG
>CAZTMO010000139.1:0-5693 GCA_964615105.1 uncultured Thermoleophilia bacterium | reverse complement strand
CGGCCCCGGACGGCTTCTAGCGCCATGTCTCAGCCATTGGTCGAGGTCGTGCGCGGGTGATGAAGACGCAACGACCCGCGCGGCCTCGTCGCTCGGGTCGTGGCTGAGTGCAAGCCCCGGGCGCGCGCGCTCTACTCGGCTACGACGATGGTCTTGACCGAGGCGACGAAGCCCTCGGCGACCTCGACGTCGACGATGAAGGTGCCGAGCTCCTTGATGGGCTCGTCGAGCAGCACCTTGCGCTTGTCGATCGTGTAGCCGCGCGCATCCTTGATCGCGTCGGCGATGTCGGCCGCGGTGACCGAGCCGAAGAGCCGCTCGCCTTCGCCGGCGCGCGCGCCCAGCGTGAGAACGGTGCGGTTGAGCGTCGCCGTGATCTCCTCGGCCTGCACGGCGAGGCGTGCCTCGCGCGACTTGCGCTCTTCTTCGCGGCGCCGGAACTCGGTGATGATGCCCGGCGTCGCGACCTCGGCGAGGCCCCGCGGCAGCAGGTAGTTGCGCGCGTAGCCCTTGCTCACCGTGGCGAGGTGGCCCTTGTCGCCGAGGTTCTCGACGTCCTGCAGAAGGATGACTTCCATCGCCCTCTCCTCAGCGCGCCACGTAGGGCAGGAGGGCCATCTCGCGGGCCCGCTTGATTGCGGCCGCGACCTGCACCTGGTGGCGTCGGCAGGTGCCGGTGATGCGCCGTGAGCGGATCTTGCCCTTGTCGGACATCATCCGGCGCAGGGTCGTGTAGTTCTTGTAGTCGACCTCTTCGATCTTCTCTTTGCAGAAGTAGCAGTAGCGACGCCGCGACTGGCCGTAGCCGCCCGCCTTGCTCTTCTTCTCGCGTCGCCCTCGGGGCTTTGGACCTGGCATGCTCACACGCTCCTTCCGGCGCCGTCGCGACGCCGGTGGTCAGTCGTCAGAACGGGATGTCGTCGTCTTCCTGGAAGTCGCCCTCGGCGGGCTTCAGACCGGTGTTGTTGAACGGTGCTCCGCCGCCTTGGCGGGCGCCGTAGGCGTCGCTGCCGGCGCCGGGTTCACGGGGGCCGATGAACTGCACGTTGTTGGCGACGACGCTCACGGCCTCGCGCTTCTGGCCGTCCTGGGTCTCCCATTCGCGCCAGCGCAACCGGCCCTCGATGGCGACCTGGCGCCCTTTGGCGAGCCATTGCGCGCAGCGCTCGCCCTGGGCGCCGAAGACGTCGACGCTGAAGTAGTTGGGCTTGTCGGTCCACTCACCGGTCGTCGGGTCTTTGGCGCGGTCGTTCACGGCCACCCGCAGGGCGCACACGCTGGTGCCGCTCGGCGTCGCGCGCAGCTCCGGATCGCGCGTCAGGTTGCCGACGAGCACGACTGAATTGATGGACCCTGCCACGGTGACTCCCTTCGCTCGGCTTGCCCTAGGACTTGAGTCGCACGGTCATGAAGCGCAGGACATCGTCGGTGATGCCCAGGACGCGTTCGACCTCGGCGAGGGTCTCGGGGGTGGCCTTGAAGGTGACGACCGAATAGATGCCCTCGGTCTCGCCCTTGATCTCGTACTGGAGCTTCTTCTTGCCCCAGTCGTCGACGCCCACGACGGTGCCCTTGGCGGCTTCGACGGTGGAGCGGAGACGGTCGAGGATCTCGGCATGCCGCTCGGCTTCGACGGCCGGGTTCACGATGAGCATGAGCTCGTACTTGTTGATGACGCACCTCCTACGGTCTGAGCGGCCCCGGCCTGCGTGCCGGAGCAGGGGTGTCGGTCGTCGCCGGCGGGCGACGCGACCCGGCATGGTACCAGTCCGGTGCGACCCGGACAACCATAGTGGCGCGTAGGACGGATGGACAGGGTGACGGACGGGGAGCAGAGGTGACGTTGGGCCGGCGGCCGGGGTGACGTTGCCGCTGACCGGCGTCACGGCCGCGCGTCCCGATCGTCCGTCACGAGCGGTCGCCGGCTCGGGTTCGGCGACGCGCCGCGGTCCGCGGCGACGACGGGTTCAGGCCTCGGCGACGAGCTGCGTGGCAGCCGGCGCCGGGGTGCGCACCTCCTCGAGTCGCAGCTCGTCGCCCTCGAGGCCGTCGACGCTCCACAAGGCGGCGAGGCGCGGTCGCCCTCTCTCGTCGGAGTGCATGTGGGCGAACACGGGCCGAGCGGCGGCGACGGCCGCCCTCCCCGCCGACGGATCGCCGTCGCCGACCGCCTTGACGAGGGCGTCGACAGCCATGTGCACGGTCTCGGCACGCAAGGTCGCGAGGGCGCCGACCGTCGGCGTCTCAGACAAGAGCGTGAACAGGTGACGTATCTCGTCGCGATGCAATTCGCCGACGACGAGGCGGCCCGGCTGCATGCGCCGGGCCTTGGCGAACAGCCCGGCGACATCGGTGTCGCCGCCGACGGTGAGGCGGACGCAGAACGAGCGCTCCTTCAGGGCCGGCAGGTCCGGGCCCCGCTCAAGGGCGACGAATCGCTCGTCGACCGGGACGAGCTCGAAAAGGGCGTTGAGGAGCGTCGACTTGCCCGTTGCACGATCGCCGAAGACCAGCAGCGAGCGGCGCGCATTGACGGTCTGGCGAAGCGCGACCGCCTGGCCGCCCGTCAGCGTGCCGCCTTCGATCAGGCCGCGGAGCGTCGTCGACAGCACGCCGGGAGCACCGGCCTCCCTTGCGTACATGACCGAGGTGCTCGGGGTGAGCATGGCGTTGCGGACAACGAAGTGCTCGAGGTAGGCGTTCACCTGGGCCTTGAGGAGGCCGCGAAGGATCTCCAGGTGCTCGCGAGTGCTCTCGCCCAGGCGGGCGCGCTCGAGCTTGTCGATGCTCGTGTCGAGCTCCTTGAGCAGCGCGACTTGCACAGCGCGCAGCGCCGCGTCCCGCGGGTCTTGGGCGCGGTCCGCCGCGGCGGTGTCGCGCTGCTCGTCGAGGACCCTGTCGGCCACCGTGCCTCCGTCATTGGGTCTTGCAGGCGCGTGAGCGCCCGCACTCCCCCCGTCACCGACCTTCTTGCCAGGCGTTTGCGTCACCTATCGGCAGACACGGCCCTGAGACTGAGGGCCGCGACTCAGAGGACGGGCGCACGGGACATGGTAGGCTGCGGAGCGGGAGCGCACGCGGAATGAGACCGATGAGCGACGACGACAGGGGCGGCACGGTCGAGGCGCGCCTCTTCGCGGGCCTCGAAACGAGGGCCCGCGACGGCCGCGCCGAGTGGCGCGTGCCGCTGGCCCAAGCGCCCACGGTGGCGGCGCTCTGCGAGGCCATCGGCCTCGCCGCCGGCGCCGCCGGCCTTGTCCTCGTCAACGGCCTGCACGGGGAGCCGTCGACCGGCCTGCACGACGGCGACGAGGTCGCGCTCTTCCCGCCCCTCGGCGGCGGCTGAAGTCGGGGTGCGCGAGCGACCCGGGCCGTGGCCTGTCGCGGGCGGCGCGCGACCCTCGTCGCGACTGGCCCCGGCCGGCAGGCGTCGCACAGCGTGTTACACTGCAAGCCATGGCTGAAGGCGACATCCCGCATCTGATCGACACCCTGAAGGCCAAGGCCGGCGCCGAGAAGCGTCTGCCCTGCGCGGTCGCGTTCAAGATCGCGAAGGACCTCGACGTCCCTGTGGCGGAGGTCGGACGCACCTGCAACGAGCTGGACATCAAGGTCGTCGGCTGCCAGCTCGGCTGCTTCTGAGCACCCCTCGAACGGCTCCCCGCGGTACAGAGCGCGGTCCTTCCGCGTCGCGCCGGTCGCGGGGTGTTTGCACTATCGTCGTGAGGTTAACTCCCCTCGCACCTCGGGAATGAGCCTGTTACGGGGCGCCGCCGCTGCGGCGCCCGCAGGCGGACACAACGGGCCGCGCGGCTGGTGCCGGTCGCGGCTCCGAGGGGTGAGAACCGATGGCAACCGTGGTGCAGGAGACCGCCGTACGGCGGTACCAGATGTTCGTCGGTGGCCGCTGGACGGAGGCGAAGAGCGGCGCGACCTACGAGATCGTCGACCCTGCGACCGAGCAGGTGATCGCGGTCGTCCCCAGAGGCGGGATCGACGACGCCGACGAGGCCGTGCGCGCGGCGCGCAAGGCCTTCGACGAAGGCCCTTGGCCGCGCATGACGGCGGTCGAGCGCGCCGGCGTGCTGCGCGCGGCGGCGGCGAGGATCCGCGAGCGGGCAGAGGAGCTCGCCCGGCTCGAGACCCTGCAGATGGGCAAGCTCCTCGAGGACTCGCTCGTCGACATGAACGACGCCGCGCACACGTTCGAGTACTACGCCGGTCTGGCCCAGGAGATGCACGGCCAGACGCTCGAGGTGCCGGGCGAGAGCATGAGCATGGTCGTGCGTGAGCCGGTGGGGGTGACCGTCGGCATCACGCCGTGGAACTACCCGATCCTCATGGCCGCGTGGAAGGCAGCGCCCGCGCTTGCTGCAGGCAACGTGATGATCCTCAAGCCGGCCTCGGTGTCGCCGCTCACCAGCCTCGAGCTCGCGAAGATCTTCGAGGAGGCGGGCCTGCCTGAGGGCGTGCTGCAGGTCGTGACGGGACCCGGCGGCTCGGTGGGCGACCGTCTCGCCACATCGACCGACGTCGACATGGTGGCCTTCACCGGCAGCGTCGAGGTCGGCAAGCACATCATGAAGGTGGGCAGCGACACGGTGAAGCGCGTCGGTCTCGAGCTCGGCGGCAAGAGCCCGAACATCGTCTTCGCCGACGCCGACTTCGAGGCGGCGATCGACGGCGCCTTGATCGGCATCTTCGCCGGCACGGGCCAGGTCTGCTCGGCCGGCTCGCGCCTTCTCGTCGAGCGGCCCATCTACGACCGCTTCGTCGGCGAGCTCGTCTCGCGGGCGCTGGCGATTAAGGTCGGCCCGGGCCTCGACGGCGAGAGCGAGATGGGCCCGCTGGTCTCGAAGGAGCAGCTCGACAAGGTCGAGGGTTACGTCAAGATCGGTCTCGAGGAGGGCGCCAAGCTCGCCACCGGCGGCCATCGCCTCGCGGGGCCGGGCTATCACTTCGAACCCACGATCTTCGTCGACGTCGACAACAAGATGCGCATCGCCCAGGAAGAGATCTTCGGACCGGTCCTCGTCGTGATCCCGTTCGACACCGAGGACGAGGCGGTGGCGATCGCCAACGACACGATCTACGGGCTCGCCGGCGCGGTGTGGACGAAAGACGTCACGCGCGCGATGCGCGTGATCAAGCGCCTGCGTGCCGGCATCACGTGGGTCAACACCTACCACCCGACATACAGCGAGGCCCCGTGGGGCGGCTACAAGCAGAGTGGTGTGGGCCGCGAGCTCGGCACCTACGGTCTCGACGAATACACCGAGCTCAAGCAGATCAACATCGACCTCACCGACAAGCCGATGGGCGTCTACCAGCGCGGCAAGAAGGGAGTGAAGGCTCCGGCCGGGCAAGACGAGGCTGGTGGCGAGGTCGTGTCCCTGCACGAGCGCCGGCCGATGACCCCGGAACGCCAGGCCGAGCCCTGGGTGCGTTACTGCGAGAACTGCATGTGAGACATACCTGAGACGAGACCGACGAAGCGCGGCAGGCGGCGCGCTCGCCCGCTCGCGGGTGAGCGCGCCGCCGCTTCCGGGTATTGACGGCTCACCGCGCGTCTTCGCTGCGTCATGGTGCGGACGCGCTCCGACCATGCGAACACAGAGGTGACTGAGATGACGCTCCCCACGTCAGAGGTCCGCGTCGCCGACCATGTGGTCTCCGGCCTCGTCGTCCGTGGC
>CAZTMO010000138.1:0-5714 GCA_964615105.1 uncultured Thermoleophilia bacterium | reverse complement strand
GCAGCTCCGGCGTGAACGCCTCGGTGGCGCGCACGACGACCTCGGCCCTGACCGTGCCGTACGGCGTCTCCGCGGTGCGTGGGGAGATGGCGGTCACCGGCGTGCGCTCGTAGATGGGCACGCCGAGCTTCTCGACGACGTCGGCGAGGCCGCGCGCGAGCCGCGCGGGGTCGACGGCGGCGCCGTGCGGGGTGTAGACGGCGCCGAGGCAGCCGGCGACCTGCATGCGCTCGCTCGCCTCGCGCGCTCCGAGGAGCACGTAGTCGTCCTCGCCGAACCCCCAGGAGCGTTCGCTCGCCACGTCTTGGGCGGCGCGCATGAGCTGCACGGGGTTGGTCGCCAGGTTGAGCTGGCCGTCGAGGTAGAAGCGCGCGTCGATGCCCTCCTCGGCGACGACGCGCTGGATCTCGTAGACGGTGTCGAAGAGCGCGCGCTGCTGATCGACGACGGCCTGGCGTCCGCTCCACATGAGCGCGCGCTCCCGCGAGCCGGGGAAGTAGGTGTGACACCAGCCGCCGTTGCGGCCCGAGGCGCCGAAACCGGCGATCTCGCGTTCGATGACGGCGACCCGCACGTGCGGATCGGCCTTCTTCAGGTAATACGCCGTCCAGAGGCCGGTGTAGCCGGCGCCGACGATCGCGACGTCGAGGTCGACGGAGCCGTCCAGCGCCGGCCGCGGGGCGAGGTCGCCCGCCAGGCCGTCGAACCACATGCTGCAGGAACGGTAGTCGGTCACAGCTTCTCCTTCAGGGTGGATCGTTGTGGGACCGCTCGCCCCTCCCCGGGGTGAGGCCGACGATCGTCGCGCCGACGTTCCGGACGAGACGGCCCGTCCGCCCCATCTTAGGTGAGCCCTCTGTCCACCGCCACACGGGCACATCGCACGGCGAGTGCCGCGCCGACCCACGCTGGGCCTCGACCGCCGCTCCCGCCGATCACATCGCAGCCGCGCGAGCGCCGACGCCGTCTTCGCCGACCGGTGGCGCTCGGGATCGGTCGCCGCGGACGCCGCCTCCCACTCGGCCGTCGCGCGGCGCGGTAGACTCGCCACGTGACTTCGCCGCGACCCGCGACCTTCGACGAGCTCAAGGGCCGGCGCTGGGAGGTGCTCGCGCTCACCAGCGTCGGCGCTTTCACGAACCCTCTTCTCGGGGCGGTCACCTCGGTCGCCCTGCCTGCCATCAGCGAGGACCTCGGCCTGAGCTTCAGCGCCTCGATGTGGGTGCAGGCCGCGTACCTGCTGGCGATGGCCGTGCTTCTGATCCCCTTGGGGAGACTCGCCGACGCCCGCGGGCGCATGCGCTACTATCTGCTCGGTACCGCCGTCTTCACGGCCAGCTCCCTGCTGTGCGCCTTAAGCGCGAACGGCGCCTGGCTCATCACGGGGCGGGCTCTCCAGGGCGTGGGGGCCGCTCTGCTCGGAGCCACGGCAGTCGCGATCGTCACTGATGTCTTTCCGCCTGGTGAGCGCGGGCGGGCGCTCGGGATCAATGTGGCGGCCGTGTACCTGGGCCTCAGCGTCGGGCCGCCGCTCGGCGGGTTTCTCACCGATGCGCTCGGCTGGGAGTCGGTCTTCCACGTCACCGTGCCCATAGGTCTTGTCGTCCTTGTGTGGGGGTGGCGCCTGCTGCCGCACGACGAGGGTGCGGCGCCGGGGTGGCGGGGGCGTGCCGCCGGGCCGTTGGGGCCAGCGCGCCGTATGCGGCCCGACGTGGCCGGCGCCGCGCTCTGGGCCGCGTTCCTCGTCTGCCTGCTGGTACCGCTCACCTTCGCTCCCCAGTGGGGGTGGGCCGGGGCGCGCAGCGTCGTGCTGCTGTCGCTCTCGGCCATACTGCTCCTCGCCTTCATCGTCGTCGAGCGCAGGGTAGGCGATCCCTTGCTGGACCTCGACCTTCTCTTCAAGAACCGTCTGTTCGCGGCGGCCAACACCGCCGCCCTGTTGAACTACATGGCGTTGTTCGCGATCAGCATGCTGACGGCTGTATTTCTCCAGGTGGTCCAGCACCGGTCGGCGACGCTCACGGGGTGGATCATGCTCAGCCAGCCTCTGATTCAGGCGCTGCTCGCGCCGGCGGCCGGTCGCCTGAGCGACCGCGTCGGCTCGCGCATTCCCGCGACGGTCGGCATGCTCCTCACGGCGGTCGGCATGGCCCTCCTCGGGACGTTGCCGGCCGACGCCGGGCTGTTGCGCATGGCCGCGAGTCTCGCCGTCGTGGGCGTGGGCCTGGCCGCCTTCGCCGCTCCGAACACGAGCGCCGTCATGGGCAGTGTGGGGCGCCACCAGCTCGGTCTCGCCGGGGCCTTCCTCAGCACCATGCGATCGACGGGGATGGCTCTCAGCGTGGCGATCCTCGGTGGCATCGCGGCCAGTCAGCTCGGGCGTGTCGGCGGGCAGTTGATCTTCGGGCACGGGAGCGCCGCCGATATCGCCGCATACGGCGCCGATGTGGCCGCCGACTTCGCCCGTGGCTACAGCTACGCGATGTACGTGGGCGCCGCGCTGGCCGTCGTCGGCGCCCTGGCATCGCTGACGCGCGGCCCGCAACAGACGGGCACCACCCAGACGCAACACCAAGCGGCGGCGCACGAGGGAGCCGAGGCGCAGGGCTCGCCGGCAGGCCCGGCCGCATCGTGACAGGAGCCTGAGGGTCGGCGTGCCCGCGATCAGCGCAGGGATCCTCCTCTACCGCCGGGTCGCGGCGGCGAGCTGTCCAGAGAGGGGCTCCATGCAGGGCGGGGAGCCCGGCGGGCGCCTCGAGGCGCTCCTCGCGCACCGCGGCCGGCGCCTCGAGGTGCTCCTCGTGCATCCCGGCGGGCCCTACTGGGCAAAGAAGGACGCCGGCGCCTGGAGCATCCCGAAGGGCGAGGCGGAGCCCGGCGAGCTGGGCGAGGAGCGGCCGGCGCCGGAGCGGGACGCCGCGTGGCGGCGTCCCGCTCCGGCCAAGCCGCGCCTGCGCGCGGCCGCCGCCGATCTCCTCGCCGTCGCGAAACGCGAGTTCCGCGAGGAGACCGGCTTCGACCCGGACGGGCTGGCCGCGCCCGGCGCCGCCTACGCCGCGCTGGGCGGCGTCAAGCAGCGCGGCCACAAGATCGTCTACGTCTGGGCGCTCGAAGGTGACTGCGACCCGGCCGCGCTGCGCAGCGACGAGTTCGAGATGGAGTGGCCGCCACGCTCGGGCAGGGCGGCGCGCTTCCCCGAGGTCGACCGCGCCGCCTGGTTCGACCTCGCGACCGCGCGCGAGAAAATCGTCGCCGGCCAGCGCCGCTTCCTCGACGACGTCGTCCTGCTGGGCGGCTGAACGTCAACGTGCGAGGCGCATTGTCATCTTGACCAGTCCTGGTCATACTGTGACCATGGAGCGCGTGACCGTCGCCGATCTCAAGGCCAGACTCAGCGAGTACCTGCGCAAGGTCGAAGCAGGAGAAGCGATCGTCGTCGTGCGTCACGGCGTGCCGGTGGCACGGCTCGAGCGCCTGGTCGGCCCCCAACTGCAAGTGCGGCCGCCGCGACGTGAGGCGGGAGCGTGGTGGGCGGTCAAGGGGCCGCCGGTCGCGCTCGACCGGGACGTCGTCGACTACCTCGCCGACGAGCGCGCCGACCGAGGCGACGCGTGAAGGCCTACGTCGACGCGTCGGTCGTGCTCCGCATCGTGCTCGACCAACCCGGCCAGCTCGAGGCTCCGGGCGACATCGACGAACCGCTCACGTCGAGCCTCACCAGAGTCGAGGTCATGCGAACGCTCGACCGCGTGCGTCTCGCGGGGCGGCTGCCGGGCGAGACGCTCACGAGCCACTACCGGGCGGCACGCGACATGCTCGACCGGTTCGCGAAGATCGAGCTCGACGGGCCCACGTTGCAGCGCGCCGCAGAGCCTCTGCGCACGCCCTTGCGCACCCTCGACGCGCTTCATCTGGCGGCTGCTCTCCGCTGGCGTGAGGCGACGGGCGAAGAGCTCGCGTTCGCGACGCACGACACAGAGCTCGCCGAAGCGGCGGCCATCGTGGGCTTCGACGTCGTGGGGGTCTGACACCACGGCGCCGTTCGACGCTTCTTGCGTCCTGGGGTATACTCCCGCAGCCATATAAGCAGGAGCCGCGAGCTCCTCACCCTGCGCCCACGTCGGTCGACAGGGTCGCGTAGACATCGTCTCCGAAGTCGAAAGGAGAACGCGAGGGCTCGCTTCGGCGACCCTTTTTGCTATGGGAAGACCGTTTTCGCCGAGAGACAGATTCATGAGGGACCGGGCCAACGAGCCCCGGATCCGCATCAACGACGGCATCACGGTGCCGCAGGTCCGGCTCATCGATGAGAAGGGCCAGCAACTCGGGATCAAGCCGATCAGGTTCGCGCAGGAGTACGCCGCCGAGCACAACCTCGATCTCGTCGAAGTCGCCGCCCAGGCCGACCCCCCGGTCTGCCGGGTGATGAACTTCAGCAAGTACCGCTACGAGCTCGAGCAGAAGGCGAAGCAGGCACGCAAGCACCAGAGCCAGATCGTCATCAAGGAGATCAAGTTCCGGCCCAAGGTCGGCGTTCACGACTACGAGACCAAGAAAGGCCACGTGCTGCGCTTCTTGCAGCACAAGGACAAGGTGAAGGTGACGATCATGTTCCGCGGCCGCGAGATGGTCCACCCCGAGAGGGGGGAAGCGCTGCTCATGCGCCTTGCGGAAGACATCAAGGAGTTCGGCGTCATCGAGTCGATGCCGGTCCAGGACGGGCGCAACATGATCATGATGCTGGCGCCGGTCAAGTAGCGGCGCCGACCGAGAAGGGCGTCGCTCGGGCGGCGCCGCAAGAGACAGAGAAGCGTCACCGCGCCGGCGGCCCGGCGCGCGCAGAGGCAGCAGGAGGCGGGTGCTCATGCCCAAGATGAAGACACACAGCGCGACGAAGAAGCGCTTCCGGACGACCGGCACAGGCAAGCTGGTCCGCCGTCACGCGTTCAAGAGCCACCTGCTGGAGCACAAGACGGCGAAGCGCAAGCGCGGGTTCCGCAAGACCTACGACGTCAGCAAGGCCGACGCGCGGGGGATCCGCCGTCTCCTCGGCCTGCGCTAGCAGCGGGAGTACACCATGTCTCGAGTCAAACGCAGCATCAGCGCGCGCAAGAAGCGCCGCAAGGTCCTCGACCAGGCCAAGGGCTACCGCGCGACCAAGAACTCCAGCTACAAGCGCGCCAAGGAGCAGGTACAGCGCAGCATGCAATACGCGTACCGCGACCGCCGCGCGCGCAAGCGCGAGTTCCGTCGTCTCTGGATCGTGCGCATCAACGCCGGCGCGCGCGAGAACGGCCTCTCGTACAACCAGTTCATGCACGGGCTGCAGCTCGCCAAGATCGAGCTCGACCGCAAGATCCTCGCCGACCTCGCGATCAGCGACCCGGGGTACTTCGCCTCGCTCGTCGGCCAGGCGCGGGCGGCCCTCGAGGCGGCCTGACCAGCGACGGCCGGACCGGCGCACCGAGAGGCGGGCGACGCGCTTGGGGTTTTAGGCGCACCCATCACCAGTCTGCAGAACGCCGTCGTGAAACGAGCGGCGGGCCTGCGGCTCCGTAAGTTCCGCGAGCGTGAGGGCGCCTTCCTGGCGGAAGGCGCCGATCTCGTCGCGGTCGGCATCGCCGCCGGCCGCCGCCCCCAGGTGGTCTTCGTGCGGCACGGCAGCGCCGCCGAGGCGGCCGCCGCGGGCGGCGCGCTCGGCGGCGCCGAACCGG
>CAZTMO010000137.1:4071-5722 GCA_964615105.1 uncultured Thermoleophilia bacterium | reverse complement strand
CGGCACGGGACGATCTCGTACACCTACCTGACGGCGCCGCGCCGCGGGCAGGTCATCGTCGTCAAGCTCGCGGTCTGCGCCGTGATCGGCGCCGCCGTGATGCTCGTCTCGGGGCTGCTGGCCCTCGTCACGGCCACGATCGGCGTCGAGGCGCGCGGCCTCGACCTCGGGATCAAGGCGGCCGAGGTGACCGACTGGGAGATCGTCCGCGACGTCGCCCTCGCGCTCCTCACGACCGGCCTCGCGACGGCCTTCGGCGTGGCCCTCGGCGCGCTCGTCCGTCACCAGGTGATCACCGTCGCCGGCACCCTCATCTGGGCGCTCGCCGCGGAGAACATCATCGCCGGCCTCAAGCCGGGCGTGGGCCAATGGCTCCCGTTCACCGCCTTCCTCCAGGTGGTGGCGAACACCGGGGAGGCAGAGGCGGTCGGCCCGGCGCTGTCAAGCCTCGAGGCCTTCGGCGTGAGCGTCGCCTACATCGCGGTGGCGAGCGTGGCCGCGGTGTTCATCACGATGCGCCGCGACGTGACGTGACGAGGCGGTGGTCCACCGGCCACGCGACCCGGGCGTCAGGCCCGCGTCACCAGACGTAGACGCTCGGCGAGGCGAAGACCCTCGCGCCGAGCTCCTTGTCGAGCTGGTACAACCCGGCGGCGCTCTTCTCCGCCATCTTGAACTTCTGCAGGAAGTCGGAGGCCGTCGCCTCCTCCTCGACCTGTTCGGCGATGAACCACTGCAGGAACTGGTAGGTCGCGTGGTCCTTGAGCTCGAGGGCGAGCGAGGCCATCTCGTGGATGAGCGCCGTCACGTGCTGTTCGTGTGCGTAGGCGTCCTCGAACATCTTCGTGCCCGAGACCCACTTGGTCCCCGGCTTGGCGATCGCCTCGAGCTTGGCGCGGCCGCCACGCTCGACGACGTAGTCGAAGAACACCTGCGCGTGGACGAGCTCCTCCTTGAACTGGGTCGTCATCCATTGCTGTCCGCCGGGCATGCCAAGGTCGGCGAACTGCGCCGCCATGGCGAGATACAAGAAGGCCGAGTAGTGCTCGGCGTTGATCTGGGCGTTGAGCGCCTTCTCCATCCTGGGGTCGAGCATGCTTTGACACCTCTCTCGTTCGCGGTCTCGCCCCGCGCGAACGCAGGGCGTCGTGGGCAAGGGCTATCTACCCGTCAGCCGAGGGGTCGAACACCGGGGGATGGCGGGCGAAGGGGGCGGGCGGCGCGGCTCACGTCGCGCCGCCCGCCCCCTTCGCCGCTACCTCAGTACTCCGCGTGGTACTTGAACGACACCTTGACCTTGGCGCGGTAGGCGACCACCTTGTTGTCCTCGAGGCGCATGTCGAGCTGGACGACCTCGGCGACGCGCAGGTCCTTGACATGCTTGGCCACCTCGTCGACGGCGGCCTTGGCGGCCTCGGCGAACGACGTCGGGCTGGTGCCGATGACCTCGATGACCTTGTAGACGCTGTCCGGCATGGTCCCCCCTTCTGTCTCGGCGGTCATGTGTACGTCCATCTTTCCACCAACGGCGTGTCCTGTCGACGTCTTTGCGCGCGTCGAAGGCCGGCAGGAAGCGGGCACGTCATCGCGAAAGAAGTGAACGACTCCCTCCGCCCCACCCCACCGCAGCGAGAACCGTCATGAGCAGAGC
>CAZTMO010000137.1:0-3971 GCA_964615105.1 uncultured Thermoleophilia bacterium | reverse complement strand
GTGAACGACTCCCTCCGCCCCACCCCACCGCAGCGAGAACCGTCATGAGCAGAGCATTCGTCAAAGAAGATGACGCCGGCGCGACCGGGCAGGACCTGCCGGAGCGTCCGCTCAGCGAGCACCCGAACCATGTCACGCCGGAGGGACTTGACGCGCTCCAGCGCGAGGCCGGCGAGCTCCAGGCCCGCCGCCTCGAGCTGTTGGCCCGCGAAGACGACGCCATGGCCGAGGAGGAGCTCCGGCACGTCGACCGGGACCTCCGCTACTACGCCGCGCGGCTCGAGAGCGCGATCGTCGTCGACCCGACCGCCCAGCCCGCCGGCGAGGTCGCCTTCGGGGCGGCGGTGACGGTGACCGACGAGGGGGGCGAGCGGACGTTCACCATCGTCGGCGAGGACGAAGCCGATGTCGCCGCGCTCAAAGTGAGCCACGTCTCGCCGCTCGCCGAGGCGCTTCTCGGAGCGCGCGTCGGCGACCGGGTCGTCTGGCGCCGCCCGGCCGGCGACCTCGAGCTGACGGTCAAGCGGATCGCCTACGATCGCGCGGGCTGAAGTGAGGCTCGGCGCGGGCTGAGGCGCGCAGCGGCCCCTCCCGCGCCTTCGCGCGGACCCTCCGTCCCTACTCCAGCACCTCGGTGAGGTACGCCCCACTCGGCTCCTGCCCGAGCAGCACGCCGGTGACGCCCTTGAGCGTACCGAAGCCGTAGGTCCAGTTCGGGTTGCCCTCGGTCATCACCGCCATGGCGAAGACGGTGTCGCCCTTCACCAGACGGGCGGCCTGCACCATGTGCACGTTGCCGCGCGACCAGCCCGCCTTGAAGTAGACCCTCCAGCCGAGGGGGCCGGCCGCCGCCACGATCCCCCAGCGCTGCCGGGGCGTGATACCCGAGAGCAGCTCGCGGGCGAAGGCGCGATGCTTCGCGGGGATGTACTTCTCCATGGCGAAGAAGAAGCGCGCCTGGTCGGCCGGCGTCACCCGCGACGAGATCCACCCGCCGCCGGGTGAGAAGCGCTCCATCCCGACCGTCGTCGCGAGGTCCGACAGGCCCGGCCCGCCACCGACCCGGACATACATCGCGCTCGCGGCGGCGTTGTCGGATTTCTCGATCATCCGCGTCAGGGTGTCGCGCGCGGCGTCCGTGATCGTCCCGTGCTTGCGCAGGTAGGCGACGAGGATCATCGCTTTCGCGAGGCTGTAGCTGACGTACTGCCGGTCCAGGTTCACACCGCGGACCTTCCCGTCGGCGGTGACGACGGCGAGGCCCGGCGTCCCGCTGCGTCCCTTGATCCAGGTGATCGCCGCGGCGATCGCGTCCTTGCCGGGAAACGCCGGTGCGGTCACGACGAGCTTCGCCGGCACGGCGACCTTCTGCGCCCGGCCGCCGGCGCTGGCGCGAACGTAGTACCGGTACGACCCCGGCTTGAGGACCACCTTGCCGGTCCAGATCTGCTCCGTGTTGGTCGGCCGCTCGGCGTCGCGCAGCGGCTTGCGCGCCGTTGTGCCGTCGGGCCTCGCGATCACGAGGGTGACGAGCGCCGCGGCGGCGCCGGCGACGTCGACGCGGTAGCGCAGCTTCGCGCGCTCGCCGCTCGCCACGGTGACGTCCTCGAGGGCCGTGGTGACGGGCGCGGCTGACGCCGAAGGCGCGGGCCGCGCCGCCGTTTGGTCGGTCCCGTCGCCCGTCATGCCGTACGCGAGCGCCACCACCGCGGCGACGGCGGCGAGCAACACGGCGGCGAGGGACCAGCGCACGGCGCGCCGGCGTCCGCGACGGCGGTCGTGGTGGTCTGAGCGGCGATAGCCGAACGGCTCAGTCACCGCCCGCTCCCGCCGAGAAGACCGCGGGGAAGGCACGGACGAGCTTCGCGATGACCCGCCGCGCGTTCGCCGCCTTGATGTGCACACCGTCGTAGAACTCGCCGGGGTCCCCGCCGAAGGCCGTGATCTCGCTCAGGTCGACGAACTCGAAGTCGTACCTGTCGCGAAGCGGCTCGATGTAGGCGAGAAAGCGGTCGTGCCGGTCCTGCCAGCCGGCGGCGCGGAGCGCCTTGAGGACCTTTGGATGCACCGGCATGGCGAGGATCACGGGTTTGGCGTCGATCGAGTCGAGATACCCCAGTGTCGCCTCGAAGTAGTCGCGACTCCGCGACTTCTTGTCGGCGGCGCCTACCGGCGTCGCCTTCTGCTTCTCGAGGGCGCGCTTGATGTAGACCTCGAGCGACCGCTCCAGCGTGCGTCCCCGCGCCTCGGCGCGGTCGTAGCTGTTGAAGAGGACGACACCGTCAGGCGAGTACTTGCGCAGCTCGACCCTGCCGGTCTTGGGCACCTCGTCCGGCGATCTCGGCAGAAGCGCGCCCTGCTGCTCGAGAAGATCGAGCGGCAGGTACCGGTTGAGTCGCGGGTCCTGAACGAGTCCGGCTTCGAGGTCGCGCTCGTAGAACGTCGAGACCTGTACGCCCCAGACCCAGCGAAGCCGGGTGCGCGGCGACCGGTCGTGAAGGAAGTGGGCGAACGCCCAGGCGTCTTCGGGCTTGCCGTTGGTCATCGCCAGATTGAAGCCCTGCAATCCTGTCTTCTTCTTCATGAACGCGGGCTCGAAGCGCATGCTGCGCGAGCCGCCGAAGAAGACCACCTCGGGAGCGTAGGGGAGGCGCTCGATCTGGTCGGCCTTGAAGGTACGCTCGGACGGCACGATGAGCTCCGCCGGCCAGACCGGAGCGGCGTCGCCCGCCGGCACGATGCCGAAGGCGGCAGGCGGGGCGCTCGACGCGGCGCTCGGCGACGGTGTCGACGGCGAGGGCGACGGCGAGCGCGAGACCCGCGTCGCTCCCCCGCCCGTCCCGTCCCCGGCGCCGAACACGTCGCCGAGCAGGAGCGCGACGACCACGACGGCGACGAGCAGCAGTACGGCGAGCAGCGCCAGCCGGCGGCGGCGCCTCGCGCGCCGCCGCGCCTCGCGTGTGTCTGTGGGCCCGATGCCGATGATCGCGTCCTTCGCGTGAAGGTGCGCCCCGTGTCTTCGCCGCGGGGCGCCGGCCGCCTGCCAAGCATCCCATGATACCGCGCGACGCGCGCGTGCTCCCCCCGTCTCCACCACATGCGCCCCGCCTCCCGCGCGACGCCTTCTGTCTTGACCCTCCCGGGCCGTATAGAGTCCGGGTGTCGAGAAGCCACTTCTTGCGCCGCCGGGAGGGAGCCATGGACGCAGCGTTACCCGAGGGGTTCGAGGTGCGCCGTGCACGCCCGGACGACGCCGGAGCCGTAGCGGCACTGGTCGCCGCCTCACAGGAGGCGTTTCAAGGCGAGACCGAGATCAGCCGCGCGAGCGTGCTGCGCAAGTGGCGCGCGCCGCGCTTCGACCTCGAACGCGACGCCTGGCTCGTGCAGACCGACGACGGGCGCGTCATCGCCTTCGGCGCCGTCCGCGAAGCCGGTCCCGGGGGCGAGTTCGAGGGCAACTTCACGGTCCACCCCGACTACTACGGCCACGGCGTCGCCGCGTACGTCCTCGGACGCCTCGAGGAGCGGGTCCGCGGCGCCGTGAGCGCGCGCGGCCACGGGCCAGGCGTCCTCCACACGTGGACCGGCGCCGACAACACGGCGGAGCGCGACCTCTTCGCACGCGCCGGCTACCGCCGCGTGACCGTCTTCTCACGCATGGAGAAGGAGCTCGCCGGCGACGTGGAGGAACCCGACTGGCCGCCCGGGATCGCACCGCGCGGGTTCCGGCGCGGCGAGGACGACCTCGCCGTTTACACCGCTCTCGTGGAGGCGTTCGGCGACGACAGCGGCGACCTCGGCGCCGACGCCCGCGAGTGGAGCCGCGATGTGGTCGACGACCCGCGCGCTGATCCCAGCCTCTGGCTTCTGGCCTGCGAAGGCGACGAGGTCGCCGGCGTGGCGATCGACTCACTCGCCGGCCGACGCGGTGTGATCGAGCGTCTCGCCGTGCGCCCGGCCTGGCAGGGCCG
>CAZTMO010000136.1:0-5770 GCA_964615105.1 uncultured Thermoleophilia bacterium | reverse complement strand
GGTCGTCGTCTCGGCCGCCGGAGACCTCCCGCTGTACCTGGACGACGGCGTCGACGCGTACCTCGCCCCGTCGGGGGACCAGCAGGCGTTCGTCGCGCGGCTGCGCGACGCACTGCGTGACCCGGAGGCGGCGACCGCCGTCGGGCGGCGCGGCCGCGAGACGGCGAGAGAGCGTTTCGACCCGGCGATCCACGGGGCGCGCATCCTCGCGTTCATCGGCGAGTTGAGGGCGCGGCGCCGGCCGCCGGCGGCCGGCGCCGCGCCGCCCGCGGTCGCCGACGGCACGAGCACGGAGGCGCCGCAGTGAAGGTCTGTCTCGTCGGGCACTCGGTCGAGGGTATGCTCTCGGCGTCGGTCGGGGGCTCCGAGCGCCAGATCGCCGTGCTTGCGCGCACGCTGGCCGCCCGCGGTCACGATGTCGCTTTCGTGGTCACCGACCTCGAGGGCGGCGAGCGCGAGATCGACGGGGTGCGCGTCCGCGCCGGCTGGGACGCGCACCGCGGCGTACGCTACGTGCGCGCGCTCACCCACCGCTACCCGCACCTGCGGCGCGTCCTCCGCGCTGAGCACGCCGACGTGTACTACGCCCGCGGCGCCGGCTACTACACGCCGTTCGTGGTAGGGGCGGCGCGCTGTGCCGGCGCGGTGTCGATCCTCGCCCTCGCCAGCGACCGCGACCTCGACGCCTCGGCGGCGTCCGTCCTCTTCGCCGTCGGCGGCTCACGGCTCTCGCCGCTCGTCGCCCGGATCGGACACCGCGTCTACCTCGACCGGGCGGCGCGACGGGCCACCTGGGTCGCGGTCCAGAACCGCGACCAGGCGTCGGCCTGCGCCGCCCTCGGCCTGCGCGCCGCCGCGCTGCCCAACATCGTCGTCACGCCGCCGGCCAACGTGCGTCGCCTGAAAGCGACCGGCGACGTCGTCTGGGTCGGCAACGTTTTCGGCGGTCGGCGCTCCAAAGGACTCGACGACCTCGCCGTCCTTGCCGGGACCCTGCCCGACGTTCGGTTCATCGTCGTCGGCGCCCTCGAGGCCGGCGCCGCCGGCCCCGCTCTCGGCGCCCTGCGAGAACTGCCCAACGTCGAGCTGACCGGCGCCCTCCCGCACGCCGACACGCAACGCCGCATCGCGCGCTCCCGACTCGTCCTCAACACTTCTCCGTCGGAGGGCTTTTCGAACGTCATGCTCGAGGGATGGAGCCTCGGAAGACCGTCCGTGACCTTGTGGGTCGATCCGGACGGCCTGCTCAACGAGCAGGGCCTCGGGCTGTGCGCCGAGGGCGACGTGCTGCGCATGGCCAAGGCGATCAGAGGGCTGCTCGCGGACGACGCCCGCCGCCACGAGATGGCGGCGCGCTGCCGCGCGTACGTGGCGGAGCGCCACGGCGCGGACCGGGTCGCCGAAGCCTTCGAGGCGCTGGCCGCTGAGCCGGGTTGACCCGGCCTCCCCTCGAGGCGCATCCGCGCCGCGAGCCACGCGCGCCCGGGCATCTGCTACCATCCCGACCGACGCGGCGCCGAGACCGGCGTCCAGGTCCGCCGCACGAGGAGGGGCCACCATGGCAGCGGAGACGGTTCCCAACAGACCGCAATCGTCGGAGATCAACCCCGGTCCGGGATTCCGGATCAAGAAATCGTTCAAGCGCCTGCCTCCGGAGTTCATGCAGCGCTTCGGCGAGTTCGCTTCGCCGGAGATCTCGGACCAGCTCAACCGGCTCTACGCCGTGAAGCCGGAGATCCACTGTCTGACGGGCAAGCATCACCGGCTCATCGGCCCGGCCTGCACGGTCAAGGTCTTCCCGGGCGACAACCTCATGGTCCACAAGGCCCTCGACATCGCGAGGCCAGGCGACGTCGTCGTCGTCGACGCGGGTGAGTCGCGGATGAACGCCGCGCTCGGCGACCTCATCTCGACGAAGGCCAAGCATCGGGGGATCGCCGGGTTCGTCGTCGACGGACACGTCCGCGACCTGCCCGACATCCTCGCGCTCGACTTCCCCATCTTCGCCCGCGGCACGTTGTCGATCGGCCCGCTGCACCGCGGGCCGGGCGAGATCAACTACCCGATCTGCTGCGGCGGCGTGGTGGTCAATCCCGGGGACATCGTCGTCGCCGACCAGTTCGGCATCGTGATGGTCCCGCGCGACAACGCGACCGATGTCCTGGAACGCCTGCTCGAGACCAAGGCGAGGCTGGCCGACTACCTGGCCGGCGTGAAGCGCGGCGTCTTCTCGAACAAGTGGGTCGACGACCTGCTCGAGACCAGCGGATGCATCATCGAGCCGTAGCATGACCGGGGTGGACGTCTCGCGGGCAACGGGCTTCGCCCTGCGCTGGTACGCGCGCTGCCACCGCCTGCGCAACCGCTGGCTGGGCGCGGCGCGCAAGGAGCTGAGCACGTCGCGCCGCGCCGACTTCTACGTCGCGGCGTGGGAGGCGGCCGCGACGGCCGTCGGCGCCACGGTCACGCACCTCGACGGGCCCCTTCTCGAGATCCGCCGCGGCGACGTGGTGTTGCGGGCGCGCAACAACGTCACCTCGCTCGACGACCCGGTGACGCTGTCGATCGCCGGCGACAAGCCGCTCGTGCACGCGCTCCTGGCGGCGCGCGGCATCCGCGTGCCGCGCCACGTGACGTGCGGGCGCGAGGACTACGCCGCCGCGGCGCGCTTTCTCGGCGACCTCCGCCGGCCCTGCGTCGTCAAGCCGGCGTGGGGCACCGGCGGCGGCAGCGGCGTCACCACGGGCGTCACGAGCCGGTTTCAGCTCGTCCCGGCGATCGCCCGTGCCGGCGCCTACTGCGACGAGATCGTCGTCGAGGAGCAGGTCGCCGGCGCCAACTACCGCCTGCTCTACTTCGACGGCGAGCTGCTCGACGCCGTCGAGCGCCGCCCGCCGTCGGTCCGCGGCGACGGCGCTTCGACGCTCGCGCAGCTCATCGCGGCAGAGAACGCCGACCGTACGCGCCGCGGCATCGAAGCGAGCCAGTTCTTCTTGCGCGTCGACCGCGAGCTGCGCCAGACGCTGCGCCGCTCCGGCCGCAGCATGGGCCACGTGCCCGAGGCCGGCGAGATCGTCCACCTCAAGACCGTGGTCAGCGACGGCCGACGCGAGGACAACGTCCCGGCCATGGGACGGTTGTGCGCGGCGATCGTCGAGGCTGGCGCCGAAGCCGCCGCGGCCGTCGGCGCCCGCCTCGCCGGCGTCGACGTCATCACGCCCGACGCGTCGCTGCCGCTCGACGAGGCGGGCGGCGCGATCTGCGAGGTCAACACGACCCCAGGCTACTACTACCACTACAAGACGGCCGGCGAAGCCGTTCCGGTCGCCGAGATGGTCCTGCGCCGCCTCTGCGACGCGGCGGCCTGAGCGGGACCGGTGTATGAGCGTCACCGCGCAGACCGCCAGCCCCTCCGCAGCCGCAGCGCCGCTGCGACCGGTGGTGCTCGCCGGCGCCGACACGGCTAACGCCGTGTCAATCGCCCACAGCCTCGGTCCGCGCGGCGTCGCCGTGTACCTGCTGTGCAGCGCGGGCGCCACGCCGACACACTCGCGGTACACCCGCCGTCTCCCCGTCGAGGGCGGCCCCGACGCCTGGGCCGCCTTCCTGCTCGGGCCCGAGTCCGACCACCTGCGCGGCGCGGTGCTCCTCGCCTGCTCGGACGACGGGGTCGAGCTGCTGCTCGAGCACCGCGACGAACTCGCCGCGCGGTTCGTGCTCGACATCTGCGACTCTGAGGCGCAGTGGTGCTTCCTGAGCAAGCTCTGCACATACGAGGCGGCGAGGGCAGCGGGCGTGCCGACGCCGCTGTTCTGGCGCGCCGACACGCCCGCCGACATCGCCGCCCACCGCGACGAGTACGTCTACCCCTTGCTGCTCAAGCCGCTCTTCTCACACCGCTTTCGCAAGGTGTTCGAGGGCAAGTACTTCGTCGTTCACGACTACGACGAGCTCGTCGCCACCTTCGCCGAGGCACATGCCGAGGGAGTCGAGGTCCTCCTCCTCGAGGAGATACCCGGCGACGACGATCGCCTCTGCAGCATGTACACCTACATCGACGAGGACGGCGCCCCGGCCTTCCGCTTCACCAAACGTATCCTCCGCCGCTACCCCGAGCACCAGGGTTTCGGCAGCTACCACATCACCGACTGGGACCCCGACCGGTTCGAGCTCGGCCTGCGCCTCGTCCGGCACGTGGGCTTGCGCGGCCTCGCCAACGTCGAGTTCAAACGCGACGACCGCGACGGCCTGCTCAAAGTCATGGAGTGCAACATCAGGTTCACGGCCGCGAACCAGATCGTCGTCGCGAGCGGCTACGACCTGCCGTGGTTCGTGTACAGCCGCCTGACGGGGCTTCCGGTCCCGCCGCTCGACGTCCTCACGTACCGGCGCGGCACCCGACTGTGGTTCCCGGTCGCCGACTTCCTCGCCTTCGTCGACCTCCGTCGTCAGGGCAGGCTGACGCTGCGGCGATGGCTCGTCAGCGTGCTCCACGCGCAGGCGTTCCCTTACTTCCGCTGGGACGACCCCATGCCGTCGCTGCAGCTCACGCGCCGGTACGCGCGCAGCCTCTCGAAGAAAGCGCTGCGCAAAGCGCGCGCCCGGATCGGGATCGCGCCGGCTCCGGTCTCCGGTCCGGGGCCCGACGCACCCCGCGACGACGCCCGGGGTACGAGAAGAGCCGATGCCTGACGGCAGCGCCCGCCACTCAGGAGGCGAGGGTGGCTGACCCCGACGTGCGCGTCGACCACCGTGACCTCGAGCGCTTCGTCGCCGCCGTCTTCCGCGCCTGCGGGATGCGCGACGAGGACGCGGCCCTCGTGGCCGCCAGCCTCGTCCAGACCGACCTCTGGGGCAAAGGCTCGCACGGCGTCATGCGCGCGCCGCACTACGCCGAGCGCATGCTGAGCGGCGCAGTCAACCCACGCCCCAAGATGAAGGTCGTACGCGGCGAACGCGCCTTCCAGATCCTCGACGGCGACGACGGGCCAGGTTTTCTCGCCGGGCGCGTGGCCATGCTGCGCGCGATCGAGCTGGCCGAGGCGCACGACGTCGGCGCCGTCGGCGTCGTGCGCAGCAACCACTTCGGCGCCGCGGCGCTCTACGCGCACCTCGCGGTCGACGCCGGCATGGCCGGCATCGCGATGACGAACACGGCGCCAAAAATGGTCGCGCCGGGCGGTACGAAGCCCATCACCGGCAGCAACCCGCTGGCGATCGGCGTCCCCAGCCACGGTGACTTCCCTTTCGTCCTCGACGTCTCCCTCTCGACGGTCGCGGGGGGCAAGCTGCTGCTGGCCGCGCAGCGCGGCGAGAAGATCCCCTTCGGCGCCGCTGTGGACCAGGAAGGGCGTCCGACAGACGATCCGGCCACGGCGTTCGCCGGGTACTGGCTGCCGCTCGGCGGGACGAAGGGACTCGGCCTCTCGTTCGCGGTCGACCTGCTGTGCGGACTCGTCACCGGCGGCGCGTTCGGCCTCGGGATGAAGAGCCAGTACGCGCAGGGGACGGTACCGAGCGGGACCGGCCACCTGATGCTCGCCCTGCGCCTGGACGCGGTCATCGACCACGATGAGTTGCGGACGCGCATGGAGCGCTTCGTCGCCGACGTCAAGGCGCCGCCGACGAACGGACCGGACGGCGAGATGCTCGTCCCCGGCGAGCGCGCCGCGCGGAGCGCGGCGCGCTTCGAGGCAGAGGGCATCCCACTACAGCCGACGCTTGTCGCCGAGCTGCGCGCGCTCGCCGCCCGCCTGGACGTCGCCGAGCC
>CAZTMO010000135.1:4722-5863 GCA_964615105.1 uncultured Thermoleophilia bacterium | reverse complement strand
CGCCGCCCGGCCGCTCGGCGCGCTTGTGGTGCGCGACGCCCCCGCGCCTCCGTCGGGCGAGCGCCTGCGGGCGCTCGCCGCCCTCGCGACGCGCGCCGGCGTCGCCCTCGAGCACGCGATCCTGTATGAGAACCAGGCTGAGACGGCACGGCGCCTTCAGGAACGGCTGCTCCCTCTGGAGCCGCCCGAGATCCGCGGCCTCGACATCGCCGTGGCCTATCGGTCCGCGAGCCACGGCGCGGGCCGTGGCGGGGACTTCGTCGACTTCTACAGTCGCACGGGCGGGCACCTCGCCCTGGTCGTCGGCGACGTCGCCGGAAAGGGTATCGACGCCGTCGCCACGACGCTCGTCGTCAAGTACGTCGTGCGCGCCGCCGTCAGCGGCGGCGCGCTCTCGTGGCCGACCCGGCCGGGAGTCGCCCTGCAGGAGCTGCACAACGCGATGTTGGGCGAGCTCGGCGGCGAGAGCTTCGTCACCGCACTCTTCGCCCTTGTCGGCGTGCGCCGCGGCATGTTGCAGCTCGCCACCGCGGGGCATCCGTCACCGTTCGTGATCCGGTCCTCCGGGGTCGAGCGACCCCTGCTCCTCACCGCCCCCGCGATCGGCATCGACCTCGAAGCGGCGCTCTCGGCATACCCGTCGGAGGTGATCGACCTCGAGCGGGGCGACTGCGTCGTCTTCTTCACCGACGGGATCACCGAGTTGCGTGACGCCGACGGGGAGTTCTTCGAAGACGCCATGCCTGAGGCCCTCGCCGGTCTGCACGACCGGCCGGCCGCGGATGTTCTCTCGCACCTGCTCGAGCAGGCGGAGCGATTCTCAGCGCGGCCCGCTGCGGACGACATCGCCGTCGTCTGTCTGCGCCTCACACGTCGTCCGGACGTCAAGAAGCGGGGCCGGACAGCCGATACCGCGGGGAAGGAGTACGCCGACGATGGGGGAACACGTGAGTCCTGAGCCGCACATCGACACCTTCAGGGGGACCGCCATGTGGACGCCACGCCGGCGCCGACAAGAAGGGCTCATCCGCGAAGCGCTCTACATCTTCCTCGCAGTGGCGATCGTCATGGCCGCGCTGCTCGACGGGTTCGCGATCTTCACCGCCCAGCAGAACGCCCGCGGCGACGCCTCCGACGCGGG
>CAZTMO010000135.1:0-4622 GCA_964615105.1 uncultured Thermoleophilia bacterium | reverse complement strand
GCCCTGGCGCACGGCGTGCCGTCGCAGGCCGAGCGCCACGATCTCGTCCACGAGCTCGCGGCCGCCCACGCCCGTGGCCTCCCAGAGGCGGGGAAAGGCGCTCATGGCAGTCATGCCGGGGATCGTGTTGATCTCGTTGACGAGGACGGTACCCGTCGCGCGCTCGACGAAGAAGTCGCAGCGCGCGTATCCGGCGCAGTCGATAGCCGCGAACGCGCGCACAGCGAGGCTACGGACCTCCTCTGTGGTCGCCGGGTCGAGAACGGCTGGGATCGTGAACGCCATCATCCCGTCGGTGTACTTCGCCTCGTAGTCGTAGAACTCGTTGGCCGGCACGACCTCTCCGGGTACCGAGGCGCGCGGCGTCTCGTTGCCGAGCACGCTGCACTCGAGCTCGCGTCCCTCGATCGCGGCCTCGACGATGACCTTGCGGTCGTAACGCGCGGCGAGCTCCAGCGCAGGGCCGAGCTCGCCGCGGTCGTGCGCCTTGGTCATCCCGACGCTCGAGCCGAGGTTGCAGGGCTTGACGAACACGGGGTAGTCGAGGCGCCGTTCGACGGCTGTCACGCCCTCCGCGCCGGTGCGACGGTCATCGCGAAGGACGAGGTACTCCGCCTGGGGCAGACCGGCGGCCGCGAACACCGCCTTCATGAGCTCCTTGTCCATGCCGACGGCGCTGGCGACGACGCCGGCCCCCGTGTACGCGAGACCGGCGCACTCGAAGAGGCCCTGGATCGTCCCGTCCTCGCCGAACGTGCCGTGCAGGATCGGAAAGGCGACGTCCAGTGCGAGGAACTCACCGCCGACACGAAGGCCGGGACGGGCCGGGTCGACGGCGAGGTCGACCTCGTCACACGGTGTAGCCTCGAGCCCCTCGCGCAACGCCGCCCCAAGGTCGCGTGGACGCAGCCAGCGCCCTTGGCGCGACAGGCCGACGGGTACGATCTCGTACTTCGCGGGATCGAGCGCGCCGGCGACGAAGCGCGCCGAGGCGAGGGAGATCTCGTGCTCGGCGGAACGACCGCCGAAGATCAGCGCCAGACGCAACATCGCGGGCAAGCTTAGCGGCGGGCAGGAGGCGAGTAAACTCGCGCCTCAGCCGCTCGGCGGCTCCGGCGCCGGCGCCGTCATCACGGCACGGACCATGTGGTCGAGGAAGACGCCGAACGCCTTGATGTCGCGCAGGATCTCGCCGGGCGGCGGCGCCTCGCCCACGACCACCGCGTCCTCGAGCACGTCGGCGGCGGCGGTGAGCAGCGACTGCCAGCCTTTGACGAGGTCCAGTCGCGCGAAGCCCAAGCCGAGGCGGTGCTGCGCCTCTCGGACGGCGTCATCGTGCAGGCGACGCCGGACGCCGGGCAGTTCGTACGCCTCGGCCTCGCTGAGCGCGATCAAGTCGTCCACGAGCTTGCGGAGGAAGCGGTCGCCGACCGGACTCGCGACGAGCTCGCGGTAGTCCCCACCCGCGGCCACGTCCTCAAGCGCTGCGAGCCAGCACTGGCGCAACTCATCGCGGTGGTCGCGCAGGATGAGCGGCAGGCGCTTCATTCCCTGCTTCTCGCGGCGCCACGCGCGATGAGCGCGGCCGTGACGCCGGCGCCGACGCCGTTGTCGATGTTGACGACGACCAGCCCGGGGCTGCAGCTCTGCAGCATGCCGAGCAACGCAGCCTCGCCGTGACCGCCGAGGCCGTAGCCCGTCGAGGTCGGCAGGCCGATGACCGGCACGTCGACGAGGCCGCACACGACGGAAGGCAGCGCGCCTTCCATCCCCGCGGCGACGACGATCGCCGCGGCGCCCCCGGCGCGCAGCTCTTCGAGCGGCCCGGCCAGGCGATGGAGTCCGGCGACTCCGACGTCGTACGCCGTGATCGCGTCCACGCCCATGGCGCGGCACACGCTCGCCGCTTCTTCAGCGACGGCCACGTCGCTGGTCCCGGCGGCGAGCACGCCGGCCACTCCGCGCCCCGCGGGCGACGTGGCGTCCGGCCGGCGCACCACCAGCATCCGGCTGCGCGCGTCGTACTCGGCCTCCGGATGCCGCTCCGCGACTGCCTCCGCCTGGACGGCGCTCGTGCGGCTGCACAGGACGACGTCGCTGTGCTCCAGGAAGCCGGCGACGATGGCCGTCAGTTGCTCCACGGTCTTCGACTCCGCGTACACGATCTCCGGCGCACCGGCGCGCGCCGCCCTGCCCACGTCGAGGCGCGCGAAGTCGCCCACCCTCACGTAGCCCAGGCGACGCAGGGTCGCAGCCGCGTCGTCCACCGACCGGCGCCCCGACGCGACGTCTCCGAGCAGCTCGTCCAGATCGTCGTGCATGGTGAGGCATTTGGCGCGCCGCGGCGATTTCCTGCCGCCTTCGACTGGGCCCGCGGCGCTTCGTCGCCTGTGGGCGCCTTGGCCCGACCGTGTCTCCGGTGCAGCCGAACGCGGACCGCCGGGTATACTCGCTCCACGCGTCGTCGGGGCTCGACGCCCGAGAGGACGCGTCGTGACCGCGCCGAACTGGACGTCCGCATGCCGCCGACCGAACGCCGTGTCTACCGCACCGCCTCCACCCGCCGCAGGCTCGGGTACGTCGGCGTCGTCGTGGTCGTCGCGCTCCTCCTCTTCTTTGTCTACCAGCTCGTCGGCCTTCCCCGTGTCGCCGCCGTCTCTCCCTCGCAGGGAGGCTTCGTCAACCAGGCGTCGCCGCTCATCGTGCTTCGCGTCCACGGGTTGGGCGGGCTCGAGGGTCTGCGCGTCACCCTGGACGGCGCCGACCTGACGGCCGGCGCCGACTGGGACGGTGAGCGCCTGACGATCGCCGGCGTCCGCCTTGACGACGGCGTCCACTGGGTCCGCGTGACCGCCGACAGCTCGAACCTGCTGCGCCGCCGGCTCGACGAACGCGTCTCGTTCGTCGTCGACACGGCGGCGCCCGCCGTGAAGCTCGACCCCGCGTGCGCCGACGGCACGCTGACGACCGACCCACCCGAGCTCGCCGGCTCGACAGAGCCGCGGGCGAAGGTGCGGGTCACGGGCGGAGTACGGCCGGCGGTGGCCTACGCCGACGCCGCCGGCCGTTTCGTCATGCCGCTCGACCTCGCCCCCGGACCCGTCACCCTCGAGATCGCCGCCTCGGACGCGGCCGGCAACAGCACGACGACGATCCTCGAGGCCTACGTCGACGCGACCCCGCCGGTGCTGACCCTCGACAGGATCCCCAAGACGAGCCACCGCTCGACCTTCACCGTGCACGCCGTGGCCACCGACACCGACCGGCCGCCGGCCCTGACCGCCGTCCTCGATGGCAAGCCTTTCCGCGTCGCCGGCAAGGCGGACGACGCCGTCCTGCGCTTCAAGAAGCTGGCGCAGGGCAAGCACACGCTCGTGGTGACGGCGACGGACAAGGGCGGGAACAAGGCGCGGGAGCGCCGCGTGTTCGTCGTCGACAGCACGGAGCGACTCGGCGTGGCCGCACTCTGGCCGGGAGCCCGCGGCCGGGACGTGCGCGACCTCCAGAAGCTCCTCGCTGCGCGCGACATCTACGAAGGCAAGGTGACGGGACGCTACGACGGCGCCACCGCCGACGCGGTCAAGGCCTTTCAGGCGCGCTACGGCCTCGAGATCAGCGGTCGCGTCGAGGGAAGCACGCTCACCGCGGTCGGCGGCCGCATCGTCGTCGACCTCTCGGACCTGACGCTGCGCCTCTACCTCGCAGGCGACCAAGTAAGGAGCTACCGCGTCGCCGCCGGACAGAGCGCGTATCCGACGCCGACCGGCACGTACGCCGTGATCACCATGATCGAGCACCCGACCTGGTACCCACCGGACTCGGAGTGGGCCAAGGACTCCGAGCCCATCCCGCCGGGGATCGAGAACCCTCTCGGCACGCGCTGGATCGGCACGTCGGCGCCCGGGGTGGGCATCCACGGGACGCCGGACGACGCTTCGATCGGCACCCATGCCTCCCACGGCTGCATCCGCATGCATATTCCCGACGTCGAGGACCTCTTTTCGAGAGTCGCCCGCGGCATGACCGTCGTCATCCAGCCCTAGGCGGCACGGGCGTGGCCGAGATCGCCCCGTTTCGCGGCAGCCGCTACGACACGACGCGCGTCGCGCTCGACGACGTCGTCTCGCCGCCCTACGACGTGTTGAGCGACGACGAAGCGCGCGCGTTGCGCGCGCGCAGCCCGTACAACGCTCTGCACGTCGACCTGCCGGGACGCGCCGGCCGGCCGGACGTCGATGACTCGGACGCCACCTCGGACGACGCTCGCCAGGCCGCGGCGGGGGGCGGCGAGGATGCCGTGGCCCGCGCGGCCGAAACGCCGTACACCCGCGCCGCCCTGACCTTTCGACGCTGGCACGACGACGGCGTGCTCGTGCGTGACGCGACGCCGTCGCTCTACCTGCTCGAGCAGGCGTTCCGCGGCCCGGACGGGTACGAGCGCCTGCGTCGCGGCGTCGTCGCGCGCCTGCGACTGGTGCCGTTCTCGGAGGGCGTCGTGCTGCCGCACGAGAAGACCCACGACGGTCCCAAGGCCGACCGCCTGGCGCTGCTGCGCGCGACCCATGCCGTCACGAGCCAGGTCTTCATGCTCTTCCCGGACGACGACGGCGCGGTGAGCGCGG
>CAZTMO010000134.1:3009-5904 GCA_964615105.1 uncultured Thermoleophilia bacterium | reverse complement strand
GTGCGCTGCAGCAGCTCGATCTGGCGCCCGTACTCGGCCCAGTCGCCGGCCTGCTGCGCCGCCTGCGCCGCCTCGAACTGAGCGTTCGCCTGCTCGATCAGACGCTGAGCCTGGGCGCTCACGACGCCCTGCCCGCCCGTGCCGCCCTGGCCGGCGCCACCTTGGCCGCCCTCGCTCCCGGTCCCTCCACCGCCGGTGCCGGGCTGCCCGATGTCCGGGACCTCGCCGAACGCCTCGGTGAGCGCCTCGTGAAGGGTCGGCGCCATGATCACAAGCTGCTCGGCGTCGGCCTCGGAGCCGCTCTCGCCGGGCATCCGGTAGAAGACGATCACTCTCTTGAGCTGCGGCAACTGCGTCTGGTCGCTGACGAGGTACAGCGGCTGGACGTAGAGCAGCGTGTCCTGGATGGGCACGATGATGAGGTTGCCGAGGATCACGCTGGAGCCCTGCTGGTCCCAGAGCGAGCGCTGGGCGGAGATCGTCGGGTCCTGGTTGATCGCCGCCTCGACCTGGGCAGGGCCGAACACGCTCGTGCCCTCGCTGAACTGGTAGACGACCGACTTGCCGTAGTCGGCCCCGTCTGAGCGCGCGCCCAGCCACGAGACCATGTTCGGCCGCGTGTTAGGCGTGAACGGCAGGATCAGGAGGAACTCCTCCTTCTCGCTGCCCGGCAGGCGCATGATGACGTAGAACGCCGACATCGGCCCGTTGTCGCCGAGCGAGACGTTGTCGGGAATCTGCCACTGGTCGCCCTTGTTGTACAGCACGTCCGGGCTGCTCACGTGGTACGTCTCGAAGATCCGCGCCTGGGTCATGAACTGCCCCTCCGGGTAGCGCACGTGCGCGAACAGCTCATCGGGGATCTCGTCGACGGGCGTGAACAGATCCGGAAAGACCGTCCGGTACGTGCGCAGCAGCGGGTCCTGGTCGTCGAAGACGTAGAAGTGCATCGTCCCGTTGTAGGCGTCGATCACGACCTTGACCGAGTTGCGGATGTAGTTGAGGTCGCCGTCCGGGGTCGCGTAGGGGTAGCGGTCGGTGGTGGTGTACGCGTCCTGGATCCAGAACAGGCGCTTGTCGGCGATCACCATGTACGGGTCGCCGTCGAGGGTGAGGAAGGGCGCCACGGCCGCCACGCGGTCGACGATGTTGTTGCGGATGATCACCCGGCTGTCACCGTCGATCGCCGAGGTCGTGAAGAACTTGATCGTCCGCTCGCGCCAGGCGAAGGCGAGCTTGTGAAGGAGGCCGCTGATGGGGACCCCGCCGTCGCCGTCGTACTCGGTGTAGACGTCGCCGGCGGCGCCCGGGTAGTCGAACTCGCGCTCCTCGGTCTTGACCAGCGTGTAGTCGGTGCCGATCTCGCCGTAGTAGATGCGCGGCTGCTCGATCTCGAGGCCGGCGACCGAGCGCGGCGGCACGTCCTGGATGAGAAAGTCGGGGGAGCCGTCCCTCGTCACCTGGTTGACCGCCGACATCGCGACGCCGAACCCGTGCGTGTAGGTGATGTGCTGGTTGACCCAGGTCTGGGCCTGCTGCGGGAGCCCCGCGATGTTGAGCTCGCGCGCCGAGACCATGGTCTGCGTGTAGACGTCCCGGACCGTGTAGCGGTCGACGTCCGCGTCGACGAAGGAGTAGTACGGGCGCAGTTGCTGCAACTGCCGGTAGCTCGTCACCAGGGTGTCGGGATCCCAGAGGCGCACGTTGCGCAGCGTGACCTCGTTGTCGCGCAACACCGCCGGGGTGATCCTGGTCTTCATCTCGAGCGGCTTGGCGGCGCCGCGCTCGAGCTGATACGCGTCCTTGGTCGCATCGAGGTTGTAGGCGATGTACTTGCGCTCCTTCACCAGTTGGTTCGGGTTGACGATGAGCGACTGGACGATGCCCGGGACGATCGCCCGGAGGACGACGACGGCGACGATCCAGACGACGATCACGAACGGCCACCACTGACGGCGACGCCAGACGTTCCAGACGAGGACCGCGGCGATCGCGAAGGCGAGGACCATCGTCACGCGCGTCAGGGGAAGGCGCACGACCGCGTCGGTGTAGCCGGCGCCGAACGTCGCCCCCGCGGTCGAGTACAGGAGGCCCCAGGCGCGGAAGAGCTGCCCGACGCCGACGACGACGAACACGGCGGCGAGCAGCGCCGAGAGGTGGGCGATGGCGCGCCCGCCGAGATGCACGTCGACCTGCGAGCGCACGTAGGCGCCGGGCCGGGTGGGCGGCGGCGAAGTCGGCTCGCCCGCCGCCCCCGGCGCCTTGACGTGGTACTCGATGCCGCCGAGGACGAGATGCATGAGGGCCGAGAGGACGAGGGCCGCGAGCAGGACGAAGAGCGCGAAGCTCTGGACCGCGTGCCAAGCCGGGACCGAGAAGACGTAGAAGCCAAGGTCGTGGCTGAACAGCGGGTCGTCGACGCCGAACCCGGTGGCCGCCAGTGCTTTGCGGAACGTGAGCCACGCCGACGAGGCGGCGACGCCGGCGGCTACTGAGACCAGCGCCGAGACGGCGAGCCCGATGGCGCCGGCGTGCCGGCGCAGGGGCTCGCTCTTCGGCTCGATCACGTCGCCCGCGGCGTTGGTGCGGAACGCCGGCGCGAGCCGGCGGGCGATCTCGAGGTTTGCGAAGATGACGACGAAGCAGAGCGCGCCGGCGGCGGACCCGAGCAGCAGCCGGGACCACAGCGACGTCCAGAACACGGAGCGAAAGCCGACCTCGCCGAACCACAGCCAGTCGACGTAGAAGTCGAGCAGCCGGCCCGCGACGGCAAGCACGAAGACCGCGACGGCGATGACGGCGACGAGCAGACCGCGCCGGATGGTCGAGCGGCTGGGGCGGCGCGGCGTGCGCAACGGGGTGACCCTCTCCATGCCTCTAGTATGGCACAGGCGG
>CAZTMO010000134.1:0-2909 GCA_964615105.1 uncultured Thermoleophilia bacterium | reverse complement strand
GCGCGGCGTGCGCAACGGGGTGACCCTCTCCATGCCTCTAGTATGGCACAGGCGGGCTCGGCGCAGGTGCGCGCCGCTCAGGCGGCGGACGACTCGGCGCCGCCCGCGTTCTCGCGGAGCATGCCGACGAAGCGCTGGACCATGCGGGGGTCGAGCTCGCGGGCGGCGGCCGAGCGAAGCTTCTCGACGCCGTCCGCCTCAAGGTCCACCTGCCCGTATTCGCGACAGACGGCGAAGGCGCGGGCGACCCGCGGGATCGCGCTGCCGCGGCGCCCCTCGGGGTAACCGGCGCCGTCCCAGCGCTCGCTGCCGTAGAGCAGCGCCTCGACGGCCCGGCGCCGGACCTCGTGGGCCACGGCCGCGGCGCCCGCGCCACCGGCCCCGGCGACGCCGCGACCCAGGACCGTCTGGACCTCGTCGATCAGGGCTGCGTCGACCCCGTGGACGGCCAAGGCCGTGATCAGCCCGGCGGTCTCGATCTCGCTGAGGCACAACGCCTCGGCGAAGCGCCGCCCGAGGTCGATGATCGCACCCTCCATAGCTGCGGCGACGCGCGTCGTCTCTTCGCCCGCCAAGCAGACGCGATTGCGTCCCCGCCCTTTTGCACGCAGCAGGGCCGCGTCGGCCGCGGCCAGCACCCCGTCGCTGTCCGTCGCGGAGTCCGGGTACGACGCCACGCCTATCGACATCGTCACGCGCAGGCCGGCGCCGGCGTCGATCTGGGCGACCTGGGCGCGGACGCGCTCGGCCAACGTGCTCGCCTCACTCAGACCCGTCTGCGGCAGGATCATGACGAACTCCTCGCCGCCGTACCGGGCCTGGTAGTCGGACTCGCGCGAACACGAGCGCAGGACGTCGGCCACTGCACGCAGCACATCATCTCCGGCCTGGTGCCCGACGGTGTCGTTGACCGCCTTGAAGTGATCGAGGTCCATCATGAAGAGGCAGAACGTCTCCCCGTAGCGCTGGGCGCGGCTGACCGTCGCCTTGAGCGTGTCGCGAAAGTGCCGGTAGTTGTGGATGCCGGTGAGGCCGTCACTGATCGCCTGCCGTTCCATGTCCTCGTAGATGCGGGCGTTCTGGATCGCGATCGCCGCCATGTTGGCGAACAGCTTGGCCGGCTCGAGCTCGCTGTCGTCGAACGTGCGCCCGTGCAGGCGGTCGATGCTGAGCACCCCGGTGGCCTTGCCGCGGACGCTCAGCGGCACGACGATAGACGCCTGCGGTTCGTCTTCTTGCGTCCCGGGAACGAAGACGGCGCGCGGGTCGCGGTCCATGTCGTTGACGAGCTGCGCCTCGTTGTGACGAAAGACCCAACCGCTGACACCCTCGTCGATCGAGCTCCTGAAGCTGAGTATCTCGGCGGCGTTCTCGTCGCGCGCGTAGATCGCGACGAGCTCGCGAGTGTCCTCGTCGAAGAGGCGGATGTCCATGGTGTCGAAGTCGACCATCTGCTTGAGCATCGAGGCGATGAGCGCGAAGACATCGTCCTGGTCGAGGGTCGAGAGAAGCGCGGTACTCAGGCCGAGCAGCTCGTGACGCAGCCTGAGCTGACGCTCGAGCTCTGCGCTCGTGCTCTCGAGCTCCTCGTACTGGCGCGCGTTCTCGAGCGCGACCGCGGCGTGCGCCGCGAACACCTCGAGGGCCTTGACCTCCTCAAGGTCCGGGGTCGATCGATCGGCGGGATCGCCGAGGTCCAGGACGCCCAGGAGCCCCTGGCTCTTGTCGCGTATGGGAACGAAGAGACAGTCGTTCCAGTGCCACTCCCCACCTCTTCGCCTTTCGAGCGGGAGCGGCGGGAAGTAGTAGAGCTGTTCCTGCGTCCAGTGGTGCGCGTGGTGGTCGACAAAGAAGGACGAGCCCATTTGGTGCCGCTCGAGAAAGAGCTCGTCCCAGATACGTCGTGGGACAGGACGGGCGAAGACGTCGGCGTCGTGTTCCGGGTGCTCGCCGATCGTGGCCCGGGCGCGGAACGTCTCGCCGTCGTCGTCGGCGACATAGACGGTGACCTCGCGATAGCCGAAGGTCGCGGCGACAGTGGTCGCGACGGCACGCACGACGCCGTCGACCTCCGGGCTGGCTTGCACCTCGCGCGCAAAGTCGACCAGGCCGCGCAGCAGCTCGACCCCATCGTGCGTTGACGTGTGTCTTCTCGATCCGAAGGCCACCGGCTCTCCTGAAACGTGATGAGGCAGCTTCGTGCTGGCTCGAGAGCAAGTGTACCCCCGCCCTGCCCGACGCCCGTGGGTACCGAAGACTCAGGGGTTGTCAGTCCCGTATACGCGGAGACCTGCCGATAGGCGCCTACTTGTCGTACGGGGCCAGCTTGAGGATCTGGCGCGCCTCGTCGGGGGTCGCGCAGGGGCGCCCCCACTCGGCGGCCAGGCGTGCCACGCGTGCCGTCAGCTGAGCGTTGCCGTCGGCAAGCACGCCCTTGTGGTAGAAGATGTTGTCCTCGAGCCCGAGGCGCACGTTGCCGCCCAAGGCGAGCGCCGCCATCGTGACCGGCATGTGCCAGCGGCCGATGCCGGTCGCCGTCCAGGTCGAGCCGCCGGGCAGGCGGTCGACGAGGAAGGCCACGTTGCGCGGCTCGCCGCTCATGCTGCCCGGGACACCGAGGACGAGGTCCCAGTGCATGAGCGGCCCGGCCGGGCCGTTCTGCTTGACGAGGCGCAGGGCGTTGTCGATCTGCCCCGCCTCGAAGATCTCGAACTCGGGACGCACGCCCTTGGCCTGCATGCGCGTGTAGAACTCCTTCATCAGCGCCGCGTCATTGAAGAAGACCTCGTCGCCGAAGTTCGCCGTCCCTGTGGTGAGCGACGCCATCTCCGGATTCAGCTCGAGCGGCTGCAGACGCTCGTCGGCGGTCATGCCCATGGCGCCGCCGGTCGAGGTCTGGATGATGATGT
>CAZTMO010000133.1:0-5912 GCA_964615105.1 uncultured Thermoleophilia bacterium | reverse complement strand
CGTGCGCCCAAGGAGGCCCCGTGGACTTCTTCGAGACCATCGCCGCCCGCTACAGCGTGCGCGGCTACAAGCCCGACCCTGTGTCGGACGAGCTGCTGCAGAAGGTCCTGGAGGCGGCCCGCAGCGCGCCGACGGCGGCCAACCGGCAGGCGTTCCGGCTGGTCGTCGTCGCGACGAAGGGCAGGGAGGAGGAGCTGGCGCGCGTCTACGGCCGCCGCTGGTTTACGCAGGCGCCGCTCGTCGTCGCCGTCGTCGCCGTGCCCGGCGAGGCCTGGCGGCGCATGGACGACAAGCCTTACGACGAGGTCGACGCGACGATCGCCATGGACCACCTGATCCTCGCCGCGACCGCGCTCGGGCTGGGCACCTGCTGGGTCGCCGCCTTCGACCCGGCGGTGGCGCGCGAGGTGCTCGGCCTGCCCGACGACGTCGAGCCCGTGGCCTTCACGCCGCTCGGTTGGCCGGACAGGGCGCCGGCGAACACCGCCCGCCGCCCGCTCGACGAGCTGGTCAAGCGCGAGCGCTGGTGAACCCGCCTCGCCGGCGGCGCACCGGTGCTTCGGGCCGGATGCCCGGGCGTCTGGCCGGCGACGGGGGCTTCCGTCGAGTGGGGAGGAACGCCCCGGGCGGTGGCGAAACACACCGTGGGGTTGCCGGCAACCAGTGCTCCTTTGGCTCGCTCAAACTGGTCCTTCTCAGCGCGCGGCAACCCCTTTGTCTCTGCGGGAACGGGGCGCTGAGGACGGTGAGGAGCCTCCCGGGAGGCTGCGCGTCCTTGCGATGGGCGGCGTGGGGGGCGCCCCGCAACCCGTGAACGGGAGCGGGGCGGTCCGGTTGCATCGGCGGGTCAGCGGTCCATAATCAGCCCTTGGTCTGCGGCGGGCGGAATGAGGAGCGGCCCAGACACATGATCGTCTTCGAGAACGTCAACAAGATCTACGACCCGGACGTGGTCGGCCTTCAGGACTTCACCTGCCACGTCGGCAAGGGCGAATTCGTGTTCCTCGTCGGCGCGTCCGGATCCGGCAAGTCGACACTCATCAAGCTCGTGCTCAAAGAGATCGAGCCGACGGACGGTCGTATCCTGGTGGCGGGGCGCAACCTCGGCACCTTGCCGCAGCGCAAGGTGCCCCTGTTGCGCCGCAACATCGGCTGCGTCTTCCAGGACTTCAAGCTGCTTCCGAACAAGACCGTCTACGAGAACGTCGCCTACGCGCTCGAGGTCGTCGGTGAACCGCGGCGCATGATCCGGCGCAAGGTCCCCGAGATCCTCAACCTCGTGGGCCTCGGTGAGAAGACGAACAACCTGCCGCACGAGATCTCGGGCGGCGAGCAGCAGCGGGTCTCGGTGGCTCGCGCGTTCGTCAACCACCCGCCGCTGTTGCTCGCCGACGAGCCGACCGGCAACATCGACCCCGAGACCGCGGTCGGCATCATGCAGTTGCTCGTGCGCATCAATCGCACCGGCACGACGGTCGTGATCGCCACCCACGACCGCGAGATGGTCAACCGCATGCGCCGGCGCGTGCTGCAGCTCGACACCGGGCGCCTGGTACGCGACGAGCGTCGCGGCGCCTACGACCAGTCGACCGACGAGCTCGCGGACGAGGCCTGACGTGAGGCTCGGCTTCTTCCTCAGCGAGGCGCTCGGCTCTCTGCGCCGCAATTGGGTGATGACCATGGCGGCCGTCATCACGGTCTTCATCTCGACGGTGATCCTCGGCTCGGTGCTCGTGTTGGGCGAGAACCTCAACCGCGGCGCCACCAGCCTCGAGAACCGCGTCATGATCGAGGTGTTCATCAAGGACGACACCACTCCGCAGCAACAGAAGGAGTTTCAAGAGCGCGTGACGGCGATGCCCGAGGTCAAAGAGGTGAAGTTCGTCAGCAAGGAAGAGGCGTTGATGCGCTTCCAGAAGACCGTCGGCGACTACATCACCAAGAACCTTCCGACGAACCCGCTGCCGGCGTCCTACGAGATCTACGTCAAGGACGCCGGCCAGGTCGACGCGGTCGCGGCGCGCTTCTACGACGACCCCATCGTCGCGCACACCCCGGGGACCCAGGACGGCGTGCAGTACGCCGCCAAGACGGTGCGTCGCATGCTCGACACCATCGACCTCGTCCGGTGGGGCATGTGGGCGGCGACGGCGCTCTTCGCCGCCGCCGCCGTGCTGCTCATCTCGACCACGGTCCGGCTCTCGATCTTCGCCCGCCGGCGAGAGGTCGAGATCATGCGCCTGGTCGGGGCGACGAACTGGTTCATCCGTTGGCCGTTCGTGATCGAGGGCTTCGGCGCCGGCCTTATCGGCGCCGTCCTCGGCGCGCTCGCCGTCTACACGACGAACTGGGCGGTGGTGAACTGGCTGAAAGGCTCCGTCGACTATCTCGACGCCTACCTGTACCCGCTCTGGTGGCAGGGCGAGGGCTGGCCGCTCGGGCTGCTGCCGACGCTCGCCATCCTGGGCGGCGCGCTCGGCGCCGTCGGCGGCTTGGTCGCCCTGCGCCGGTACCTGCGCACCTGACCGCAACGGGCGGCCGCCTACAGAAAACGGCCGCCCTGCCGAAGAAGGGTGGTGAACGCCCATGTCCCGGCCGCGCCTCCTCATCCTCGCCGCGGCGCTCGCCGCCCTCGTCGCCGGCCTGCTTTCGCCGGCGGCGTCCGCGCTCACGTCCGGTGAGGCGCAGGGCGAGCTCGCGCGCACGCGCGAGCGGCTCGAGCTGACACGGGCGCGCATCGCGGCGGTCGAGGCGGCGCGCGCCGGCCTCCATGCGCAGGTGGGCGCGCTCGACACCCGGCTCGGCGGTATCGAGGGCCAGCTCGCCGAGACCGGCCGCCAGATCGCCACCGTCGAGCGCGAGCTCACGACCGCGCGCGCCCGGCTCGAGCGCCTGCGCGCCGAGCTGCGCGAGACGCGCATCAAGCTCAAGATGGCCGAGCAGCGACTCGAACGGCAGCAGGCCGCGTTCGAGCAGCGCGTCGTGTCCCTCTACAAGACCCGCGAGCTCACCTATATCGACGTGCTGCTGCACTCGTCGAGCTTCGACCAGCTCGTCAGCTCCTATCGCGTCGTCCACGACGTGGTCGGGGGCGAGGACGACCTGCTCGGCGAGCTCGACGCGGCGCGCGCCGCGGTCGCCACGCAGCAGGCCGCGCTGACCGACAAGCAGGAAGAGGCCGTGCAGGCGGCGAGCGAGCTCGAGGGAGAGCGCGCCGCGCTCGCCGCCCTGCAGGCCGCGCAGCAGGAGCAGCGCGACGCGGCCTGGGCGGCGCGGCAGGAGAAGGGCGCGACCCTCGCCGCCGCCAACGCCGACCTGGCCGAGCTCGAACGTCAGGAGGACGTCCTCCTCGCCCAGAGCCAGTCTCTGGCGGCGATCATCAACGGCAACTCGGGCGGTGGCGGCGGCAGCGGCTCGATGATCTGGCCCGTGAACGGTACCGTGACCTCCGGCTACGGCTACCGTATCCACCCGATCCTCGGCAAGAGGATCCTGCATACCGGCATCGACATCGCCGCGCCCAGCGGCGCGGCGATCTGGGCCGCCGACGGCGGCACGATCGTCTACGCGACGTGGGTGAGCGGCTACGGCAACACGGTCGCGATCGACCACGGCGGCGGCATCTCGACGCTGTACGCGCACCAGTCGTCGACGGCCGTAAGTTACGGCCAGAGGGTGAAGAAGGGCCAGGTCATCGGGTATGTCGGCTCCACCGGCTTCTCGACGGGCCCTCACCTCCACTTCGAGGTGCGTGTGAACGGTGCGCCCGTCGACCCGATGGGCTATCTCCCCTGAGCGTCGTCCCGGTCCTGTCCGGAGTGTCGGGCCGTCTCTCCCGCGGGTTTGCGGGCGCCCCGGTCCGGGACTACCATCCCTGAGCAGTGCGCGCCCTCCGGACAGCCCTCCTCGTGATCCTCGTCTCGCTCGGCTTCCTCGCCGGCTACTTCGCCGGCTGGCGGGTCAACGGCGAGAACGTCGTCAGGCTCACCCCCGACGAGCTCGACGCCGCCGCCGAGGCGGGACAGCTCACCCAGCGCATCATCCAGGAGCTCCAGGGCCGCTACTACCGCAAGGTCGATCCCGGCACGCTCTCGCAGAAGAGCGTCGACGGCATGCTCAAGTCGCTCGCCGACCCGTACACGGTGTACCTCGACCCCGAGGAGAACCGGCTGCTCGAGGAGCAGACGAAGGGCGAGTACTCAGGCATCGGAGCCTCTCTCCAGAAGAAAGACGGCGGTCTCATGATCACGGGCGTGTTCGACGGCTCGCCGGCGAAAGCGGCCGGGCTTGCGCCGGGCGATCTCATCGTCGCGGTCGACGGCAAGAGCACGCAGGACGAGGCGCTCGAAGCCAGCGTCGCGCGCATCAAGGGTAAGGCGGGGACGAAGGTCACGTTGACGGTGCGCAAGAAGGGCGCGAAGGACGAGAGCGACATGACGCTGACCCGCAAGACGCTCCCCATCCCGCAGACGCGGACGAAGATGCTGCGGGCCGGCGACGCCGACGTGGGCTACGTCCAGCTCTACGAGTTCGCAGGCGGCGCCGGCGACGACGTGCGCGACGAAGTCGACAAGCTCGAGCAGAAAGGCGCCGACTGGATAATCCTCGATCTGCGCTACAACGGCGGCGGCCTGCTGTCAGAGGCGGTCGACGTGACCGGCGTCTTCCAGCGCGGCGAGGTGGTGTCGACGAAGGGCCTCAACTCGCCGCTCGAAGTCTTCGCCAGCGACGAGACCCCGGCCACCGACCTGCCACTCGTCGTGCTCACGAACGGGTACACGGCGAGCGCCTCCGAGATCGTCACCGGGGCGCTCAGCGACAGGGACCGGGCGACGGTCATCGGGACGCGGACCTTCGGTAAGGGCGTCGTACAGAGCATCGTGCCGCTCGGCACCGGCGCCGCTCTCAAGCTCACCACGGCGAACTACTTCACGCCCGACGGCACCAACATCGACAAGAAGGGCATCGCCCCGGACGTGCGCGCCCCCGACGACCCGAAGACCAAGAAGGACGAGACACTCACCCGCGCGCTCGCCTACATCGCCGCGCGGTGAGGCAGCGGGGCCGAGCGGGGGGGCGGCGGTGACGAAGCAGGCGAAGAAGCCCGCGACGCCGCCCGTGCCGCGTCCGTTCCGCATCGGCCGCTGGGGCCGCTTCTGGTCGCTCGAGCCCATCCACGGCGACGAGCGCTCGTACCTGACGGCCAAGGGCAGCGTGCCGTTCGAGCTCGACGACCTCGTGCTCGCCGTGCCGGCGCCGGGCGACCGCCGGCGCGTGACGCAGGTCCTGGGGCCGGCGGACAGCCTCGAGGCGGCGCTCAAGGCGCTGCTCTGGGCGAACGGCGTTCGTCAGGGCTTCGCCGACGAGGTGCTCGATGAGGCGAGCGCGGTCGGGGCGCGCGCCGCGCGCCCCGACGAGGCTCGCCGCGATCTCGTCGGCCTGCCGACCTTCACCATCGACCCCGACGCCGCCCGCGACTTCGACGACGCCGTCTCGGTCGCGCGCGAGGGCGACGGCTACCGGGCCCACGTCCACATCGCCGACGTCTCGTACTTCGTCGACGCCGGCGGCGCGATCGACCTCGAGGCCCGTCGCCGTACGTCGAGCCTGTACCTGCCGCTATGGGCCGAGCCGATGCTGCCGGCGGCGCTGTCGTCCGATCTCTGCAGCCTGCGCCCGCGGATCCCGCGAAAGTGCCTCACCGTCGAGTTCGCGTTCGACGCCCAAGGCAGGCGCACGGCGACCCAGTTCTACCGCTCGCTCGTCAGCAGCGAGCACCGCCTGACCTACGGCTTCGTCGACGGGATCCTGGGGGCGCAGGGCGCGACCGAGGGGCTCGAGGTCGCGCCCGCGCCGGACGCCTCCGCCGACCCCGTCACGCCCGCCGCGCCGGCGCGGCCGCCGGCCGCCGT
>CAZTMO010000132.1:0-5957 GCA_964615105.1 uncultured Thermoleophilia bacterium | reverse complement strand
GGGGCGCCGGCCGCTCGTGCGAGGCGCCGTAGACGCTCGTTCCATTCTCGACGCACGTAGATTCCCCGAGGCTCTCGGTGAAGCAAGTGAGAGGTGAGGTGGTCTCGTGACTCGCAAAGAGAGGGAAGTCATCGTCGAGCGGCTGCTGGCGCGTTACGACGGCGTGGGGGCGACGATCGTCGACGACGACCAGACGCTCGGCAGGCTGCTCGCCATGATGCATCGCGCCACGGCCGACAACGCCGTCGGCCAGTACGTCCACGCGTATCTGGGAGCCTGAACCCCCCCGGCGACGCCCTTTCGCCGGGGCGCTCGCGGCCCCTTGTCCGCGCACTCCGCCCACGACCTGTCCAAACGCGGCCACGATGCGATCGTCGCGCGCCGGGAACGCCTACTGGACGGTCTGAGCCTGGTGCTCGCCGCCGAACGAGACGACCTGGTCGCGACCTCGTCGCTTGGCGAGGGACATCGCCCAGTCGGCCTTGTCGATGAGCTCTTCTTTCTGGCGCGCATCGGCCGGATACAGCGCCGTGCCGATGCTCACCGACAGAGACCCGTGGCCGGGCGCCAGCCCGGTGGTCGCGATCCCGTCGCGGATGCGTTCGGCGACCTCGGCGACCACCGGCCCGTCGGCGTCGATGAGGATGACGGCGAACTCCTCACCCCCGTACCGGGCGGCGAGGTCGACCTGACGCAGCGAGGACTCGATTGCGCGCGCCACGGCGCGCAAGGCGGCGTCACCGGCGCTGTGACCGTGGCGATCGTTGAAGGCGCGAAAGTCGTCCAGGTCGATCAGCAGGAAGCCGAGGCTGCCACCTCTCAGGACGCAGCGCCCGATCTCCTCTTCCAGGCGCTCGTGCAGGTAGCGGTGGTTGTAGAGGCTCGTGAGCCCGTCCGTGATCGCCTCGAACTCGGCGTGGCCCAAGCTCGCGGCCGCTTGTGCGACCATTGCCGCGAACGTCTGGGTGACGTCGCTGCGCAGGCCGTCCATCTCGGTCGAACCGGTCGCCACGGGAAGGTCGGCGTTGGTCACAGCGACGATCTTGCCGGCCTCGTCGCGTACGGGTGCGACGCCACTGAGCCAGACGCCGAACTGATCGACGAACAGGACGATCCGGTCGACAGGCTCCTCGGCGAAGACGCGAAGGATCTCCTCATCGGCGAACGTGTCGTCGCCGATGTGCGAACGGAGGCGTTCGTCTTCCTCCGCGTCGGCGATCAGGGCGGCAGACCGTCCACGCCGTACGAAGGTGGTCAGGTATCGCGTCGGCGGGTGCTCATCACGCACGGCGCGGAGGGTCTCCACGACGCGGCGGTAGGCGTCTGAACCCTCGTCCCCGGGCTCCTTGAGCCTCGCGTGGGCGGCCTGGTCGAGGCGGACCGCAGCGACGCGGGCGACCTCGGTCGCCGCCGCCTTGCCGTCACGGAGGCGGGCCAGCACGCGCTCGAATGCGGCGACCATCGCGGGGTCGAATTGCGCGCCCGCGCAGCGCGCGAGCTCGTCACGGCATTCCCGGTATGAGAGAGCCTGCCTGTAGGGACGCAGGAAGCTCATGGCGTCGTAGGAGTCGACGACGCCCATCGCGCGGGCGATAAGGGGGATCTTCTCTCCGGTCAGGCCGTCAGGATAGCCACCACCATCGTAACGCTCATGGTGGTGGCGCACGCCGGCCACGAGCTCGTCGTCGAACAGGGGCCGGATGATGTCCGCGGAGAACACCGGATGCTGGCGCATGAGCCCCCACTCGCGCGCGTTGAGCGCGCTGGGTTTGAGCAGGACGCGGTCGGAGACACCGATCTTGCCGATGTCGTGGAGGTACGCGGCCTCCTCGACGCTGCGCAGCAGCTCGGGTTGCCAGCCGAGCTCCTCTCCCAGAAGGACCATGTACGCGGCGACGCGGGCGGCGTGACCCAGCGTGTAGTAGTCCTTCGCGTTCAGAGCGCTCGACAGCGCCTTCAGGTTGCCGAGGTGCATCCGCTTGATGTCCCCGTAAAGCCGGGCGTTGCTGATCGCCGGGGCCAGCTGGTCGCCGACGCGCCGCAGGAGGTGGCGGTCGATCGCGTCGAAGGCGTCCGGATCGCGCCCGGAGAGGGCCAGCGCCCCGCTGATGCCGTCGCCCGACGGGACGCCGATCAGCGCCACGACGCCCGGTCGCTCGGCGACGCATGAGACCGGCGTCACGGCGTTCGTGCGGGGAGCGTCGATCACCACGCCCTCGCGACGTACGCGCCCCAGGAGACGGCGCGCGGCGTCGGCGAGGTCGTCAGCACGAGTCCCGACCGCGTGCACCGTCTCGAGATCGTCCGCGCGGGCGAGGAACAGCGCGGCGGCGTCCACCGGGACGAGGCCGCTCAGTCGCTCGATCACTCCCGCGGCCACAGCCGGAAGGTCGAGCGCTGTCGTGGCCCGGGCGATCTCGTTGAGGAGCTCGTTCTCGCGGCTTCGCATCTGCAGGTCCCGGACGAGACCGGCGTTGTCGATGGCGAGCGCGGCGACGCGGCAGACCGCGGCGATCATGTCGATCTCCTCGGGCGCGTAGACGCGCGGACCCCGGTGTTCGAGCAGCTCGAGGACACCGATGACCGCGTCTTTCGAGATGAGCGGGAACACGATCGCCGACGTCTCGCCGCGCTCCGCCATGAGGGCACGCTCCGCGTCGCCGAGCAATGGGTCGCCGGGGGAGGAGACCACGATCGGCATCCGGCGCTCGACGACGGCGGCGCGCATCGACCAGTCCTCGAGCGAGAACGTCCTGCCCTGCCAGCCCCCATCGGTCTCGCCGTCGACCAGGCTCACGACGCAGACCGCCTGGTTCGCGCCGTCGAGCGTGTAGACATCGCATCGAGGCACATCGGCGAGCGTGCAGAGACGGTAGGCGGTGAGACGCAGGACTTCCGCGAGGTCCAGCGACGACGAGAGCTCGAAGCTCACGTCGCCCACGATGGCGACTCTGCCGGCCGCGCGCTCGAGGGCCTCGTAGAGCCTGGAGTTGGCGATCGCGCCGGCGGCGACCTGGGCGAGGCTCTGCAGCAGTTCCAGGTCGTCGAACTCGCGCGGTTCGTCGTCGTAGATCGAGGCAAGGCCGACGGTCTCGCCGCCGGCGACGAGGGGGAGCTCGATCTTGGCGCGATGGCCGTAGCGCAGGTTCTCCTCGCGCTCGTACGCCGAGATGCGCTTGTCGGTGATCGTGTCGCGCACGGCGACGGGCCGGCCGGACATCACCGCGTCACGCACCCCGTCCAGGCGGTCCAGCTTGTAGGTCGTACCCTTGAAGGTGACGTCCTCTTCGTCGCCCTCCACGCTCGTCAGACAACGCAGCCGGTCGCCCTCGATGGCGTAGATGTCGCACGTCGTCGCGCCTGCAGCCAGGCGGAGCCTGCGGGCGACGCTGCGCAAGACGACGTCGGCGTCGAGCGTCGCCCCGAACTCGAGGCCGGCGTCGACGAGCAGCGCGAGCCGGGCGTTGGCCTGCTCGAGGCGCTCGACCAGCCGGGCGTTCGCCAGGGCTGCGGCGACGATCTGGCCGGACCGGCGCAGAAAGTCGAGGTGCTCGCGGTAGTCCCTCTCGCTGCGGTCGCGGACCTCCAGAAGGCCGACGATCCGGTCCTCTTCCACCAGGGGCACGACCGCGTCACTGCGCCACTCGCTCTCCTGGTGGTGGCGCCGTTCGCCGTCGCTCAGGCCCTCTTTGTCCGGACCGGCTCCTACTACGATGCGGAGCTCGTCGAGGGCGTGCCGCCTCGTCGGGCACAGCCGAGGGTCGAGGACGTGGCCCGCACCCGAGGGATCCTCCTCGCCGTCCTGCCACGAGAAGAGGCAGCGGAAGCGATCGCCTTCGGTGGCGAAGACCCGACAGGCGGCGGCGCCGACCACCTGCGAGACGCGTTCGGTCAGGGTGCGTAGCAGCGGCGTGACGCCGCCCGGGCCTGCCGGAAGCCCGCCGAAGTCCACGAGCCCGGCGAGCTCGCGGTTACGCGCCGTCAGCGCCGACACGAGTCGCCCGTTACGGATCGCGCCGGCGACGATCTGGCCCGCGGTGCGCAGGAAGTCGAGGTGATCGCCGTAGTCGCGCTGCCGCACGTCGTACACGTCGAGGACGCCGACGACCTCGTCTTCCGAGCACAACGGGATCGAGGCGAGGCTCTGGTAGCCCCACTCGGCGTAGTCCGCGCGCTCCTCGTCGGTCACGTGCGGGTCGTCGAGGCTGGCGACGACCATGGCCTCCCGGCTATGGACCGCGAGCTCGGCGACGGGGAAGCGAGAGACCGCGAATGTGCGGCCCACGGCCTCGCGGTCGACGCCGCGCTCGTCGACGCTCGTCACGCAGCGCAGCGTGTCGCCCTCGAGCGTGAAGACGTCGCAGTCGGCGACGTCGAGCGCGACGCGCAGGCGGCCGGCGATGGTCGTGAGGAGCTCGGGGAGCTCGCCGCCCAGGGCGGCGAGCGCGCCGAGCTCGACGATCTCCCGCAGCACTGCCGTCCGGCGCTCGAGCTGCTCGAAGAGCAACGTCGAGGCGAACGCGCCGGCCAGGCTCATCCCAAGGCTGCGCAAGAAGGCCAGATACTCGGAGTAGCGCCGCGGGCGTGTGTCGTAGATGTCGATGAGGCCGAAGAGGGTCTCGTTGACGATCAGCGGTACGCAGACCTCGCTGTTGAAGCCGAACTCGCGGTAGACCTCGCGCTCGCGCTCGCTGAGCTGAGGGTCTTCGGGGCCGGACACGACGAGCACCTGCCCGGTCGTCACCGTACGGGCGATCGTGGGGTAGGTCCCGACGTCGAGGAGCCGGCCCACGGCTTCCTCGTCGAATCCACTGCGGTCGAAGCTGGCGACGCAGCGGAGGCCGTCTTCCGAGGACCGGTAGATGTCGCAGTTCGCGGCTTCCAGGGTCAGAAGGAGACGTTCGGCGACGTGACGGAGGATCGTGTCGAAATCGCGGCGGCTCGCAGCGAACGTGCCGATCTCGACGAGCTCGCCGAGGATGCGGCTGCGGCGCTCGGCCTGCTCGAAGAGGCGCGCGTTCTCGAGCGCCCGGGCCGCCACACGCCCGAGACCGCGAACGAGCTCGAGGTCCTCGGCGAAGTCGCGGGGGACGTAGTCCGAGAGCTCGACCAGGCCGATCACCCGGCCGCCGGCGACGAGCGGCACCGACAACTGCGATTGGTATCCCCAGCGCTCGAGCGAGAAACGCCCGGCCTCGCCCAAGATCTCGTCGTCGAGGCTGGCGGCGATGGCGATCTCGCCGGTTTCGATGGCGCGGCGGCTGCACGGGTAGCGGGCGATCGGGATCACGACCCCCTCCCACTCAGGGTCGACACGCCCCCCGTCGAGTCCGATGAGGGCGCGCAACGTGCCCCCCTCCACAGCGTAGACATCCACGACCGGCGTCCGGGTGAGCTCGGAGAGACGTTTGATGATCGAAAGAAGCACCTCGTGTGTGCTGAGGCTCGCCGTGTCTTCGACACTCGCTTGCACCACCACTTCGAGATCGTCGACGCGTCGCTGCAGAGCATCGGTCGACCCGTGTGCGGCCAGTGCTGCCGCCAGCAACTGTGCTGCCGGGCCGAGCGCCGTCGCGGCTGCGGGCAGTTGGCCCGCGGGCGGCCCGGACAGATCGACGACCCCGACTGTGGTGGCGCCGTGGCGCAGCGGGAGCAGGTACACGGGCGCGCCGTCCCTGATCGTGAGACGGGGGGACCCGTCGGCCACGACCGCGGCGAGATCGGGATCGTCGGCGATCGGGACGACCGCCGCGGTGCCGTCGCGTTCCGGGCCGAGACGGTGCAGCAGATCGCCTGTAAGTCGGAACGCCGTGACGGAGACGTCCGTCGCGAGGTGGCCGGCGAGCCGCTCGAAGGCGGCGACGCAGTCGTCGACGTCGCGCCTGCCCGGTGAGGCCGTGGCGTGTGGGGCGCGAAGGTCAAGCCGGGACGCCGGCCCTCCGCGCGAGCGCGAGGGT
>CAZTMO010000131.1:0-5993 GCA_964615105.1 uncultured Thermoleophilia bacterium | reverse complement strand
GGCGCCGACTTCCCAGAACACCTCCAGCAGGCCCTCGCGCGCGGCGGCGCGGGCGGCCGCGCGCGAGGCCGGCGTCACGATCAGGCGTGTCCCTGGGGCGCGACGGCGACCGCGCAGGATCTCCGCCGCCGTGCGCAGGTCCTCGAGACGGCCGTTGGTACAGGTCCCGATGAGGACCTGGTCGACGGACACGTCGCCGAGCTCAGCCGCCGGGGCGACGTTGTCGACCGTGTGCGGGCGGGCCACGGTGGGCACGACGGTGTCGGCGGCGAAGGCCACGATGCGTTCATACGTCGCACCGTCGTCGGCGGCGAGCGGCCGCCAGTCAGCCTCGCGCCCCTGGCCGGCGAGGTAGGCGCGCGTCGTCTCGTCGCTGGCGAGAAGACCGGCCTTGGCGCCCGCCTCGACGGCCATGTTGGCGAGCGTCAGCCGACCGGCCATGTCGAGGGCCTCGATACACGGGCCGCCGAACTCGAGCGCCTTGTAGGTCGCGCCGTCGGCGCCGAGGGCGCCGATGAGCGTCAGCATGAGATCCTTCGCCCCCACGCCGGGCGCGAACACGCCGTCGACCGCGATGCGCAGGGTCTCGGGGACACGCAGCCAGGTCTTGCCGCTCGCCATGCCGACGGCGACGTCGGTCGACCCCATGCCGGTGGCGAACGCCCCCAGCGCACCGGCGGTGCAGGTGTGCGAGTCGGCGCCGATCACAAGGTCGCCGGGCTTGGCATAGCTCTCGGCGACGCGCTGATGGCAGACGCCCATCTCGACGTCGGACAGCGTCGCCCCGGAGGCGCCGCAGAAAGCGCGGATCGTGCGCTGCGCGTCGGCCAGCTCGCGGCGCGGTGCCGGCGCCGCGTGGTCGATGAAGAAGACGCACGCCGGCGCCTCGAGCCGCTCCACGCCGAGTTCGCCGATCTGCTGAATGGCGAGCGGCCCGGTGCCGTCCTGGGCGATGGCGACGTCGACGTCGGCGACGACGATCTGCCCGGGGACGACGGCCTCGAGGCCGGCATGGGCGGCGAGCAGCTTCTCGGCGAGAGTGAGGTCGCTCACGCGCGACCCGCGTCGCGGGCGTCGTCGCGCGCCGCAGCCTCGCCTTTGCCGTCCGGCCTGCTGCGCGGCGCGCCGTTGTCGCCCACCGGCACGGCGTCGCCGAGACGCTCGAGGTAGTCGTGGTAGATGTACATGAGTTCCTTGTCGAAGAGCGCGCGCTTCAACTCAACGGCGGTCTGGCGCACAAGGGCGAGGATACCGTCGCAGTCGGTCTTGTTCAGCTCGATGCCGAACTCCTGGAACTTGCGGTAGATCGTGCGCGACCCCGAGTGCTTGCCGACGACGATCTGCCGCTCGAGACCGACGTCTTCGGGCGCGAACGCCTCGTAGTTGAGAGGGTTCTTGATCACGCCGTCGGCGTGGATGCCCGACTCGTGAGCGAAGACGTTCGTGCCGACGATCGACTTCCACGCCGGGATCGAACGCGCCGACGCCGCGGCGACGTACTCGCTGAGCTCGCGGAAGCGCGCCGTCTGCAGCCCAAGGTCGACCTTGCCGAGGTGCTTGAGCGCCATGACGACCTCTTCGAGCGCCGCGTTGCCGGCGCGCTCACCGAGGCCGTTGACCGTGGTGTTCACATACGTCGCGCCCGCCTTGATGCCGGCGAGGGCGTTCGCGGTCGCCATGCCGAAGTCGTTGTGCGTGTGCATCTCGATGGTCAGGCCGTGGTGTTTGAGAAAGCTGACCACGTTGTACGTGTCGAAAGGGTCCAGGATCCCCAGCGTGTCGCAGAAGCGCAGGCGGTCGGCGCCCTCGTCCTTCGCCGCCTGGCCGAAGCGCAGCAGGAACTCGAGGTCGGCGCGCGAGGCGTCCTCGGCGTTGACCGAGACGTACAGGCGCTTGTTCTTGGCGAAGGCGACGCACTGACGGATCTGGTCGAGCACCCACTGGCGCGACTTCTGCAGCTTGTGCTCGATGTGGATGTCGCTGGCCGACATCGAGATCGCCACGGCGTCGACGCCGCAGTCCAGCGAGTGCTGGATGTCCTCGAGGACGGCGCGGTTCCAGGCGAGGATCGAGGTGTCGAGGCCGAGGTCGGCGATCTGCCTGATCGTCGCCTTCTCGTCCCCGCCCATGGCGGGGATCCCGACCTCGATCTGGTGCACGCCGACCTCGTCGAGGAGCTTGGCGATACGGACCTTCTCATGGTTCGAGAAGACCACGCCGGCCGTCTGTTCGCCGTCGCGGAGCGTCGTGTCGTCGATGAAGACCGCCGGCTCTGCCGGACGGACCGGTTCGATGACGAAACTGCTGAGGTCGCTGGTCATGCTCACCTGCCTGGTGCGGATGTGGTCTCTCGCGCGACGGTCAGCCGTCGAGCGCTTCGTGTACGAGCTCGTTGACGAGTGTCGGATTGGCGCGCCCCCCGGTCGCCTTCATCACCTGGCCGACGAAAAAGCCGAGGACCCGCGGCTTGCCGCCGCGGTACTGCTCGACCTGGGATGGGTGCGCGGCGACGACCTCGGCGACGACCGCCTCGAGCGCGGCGCTGTCGGAGATCTGGCCCAGCCCGTGTTCCTCGACGATCGCCGCGGGCTCGGCGCGCTCCTCGATCATCCTCGCGAACACGTCCTTGGCGGCGCTCGTCGACACGGTCCCGTCGGCGACCAGGGCGAGGAGCGCCGCCAAGCGCTCCGGCGTGACGTGCCCGTGGCCCGGCTCGAGGCCCGCAGTGTTGAGGTGGGCGAGATACTCGCCCATCGTCCAGTTCGCCGCCAGCTTCGCGTCGACGCCCTGCGCGACCACGGCCTCGTAGAAGCGCGCCAGCGCCCCGGAGCCGCCGAGGACGGCCGCATCGGTGCGCGAGAGACCGTACTGGTCCGCGAAGCGCGCGATGCGCGCAAGCGGCAGCTCCGGCAGGCTCGCGCGCACCTCCTCGACCCAGGCCGGGTCCATCACCAGGGGAACCAGGTCAGGGTCGGGGAAGTAGCGGTAGTCGTGCGCCTCCTCCTTGGAGCGCAGCGGCGTCGTCGTCCCCGTGTCGGGGTCGAAGTGCAGCGTCTCCTGCTCGATCGTGCCCCCGGCCTCGAGGACCTCGATCTGCCGCGGCAGTTCGCTCTCGAGCGCCTGTTGGAGGAAGCGGAAGCTGTTCATGTTCTTGAGCTCGGTCCGCGTGCCGAGCCCTTCGTCGCCGGCCGGTCGCACGCTGATGTTGGCGTCCCAGCGGACCTGGCCCTCTTCCATGTTGCACGCGCTGACCCCGAGCTCGATGACGAGGTCACGGAGCTGCTGGAGGAACTCGCGCGCCGCCGCGGACGACGGGATGTCGGGTTCGGTGACGATCTCGATCAGGGGCGTACCGCCGCGGTTGAAGTCGACCACCGAGTAGTCGGACCCCGCGATGCGGCCGGCCTCGCCGCCGGCGTGGACGAGCTTGGCGGCGTCCTCCTCCATATGGACGCGATTGATGCGGCAACGTCGCTTCTCGTCCCCGACCCAGTACTCGAACACGCCGTCGACAGCCAGCGGCTCGTCGAACTGCGAGATCTGGTACGCCTTGGGCAGGTCGGGATAGAAGTAGTTCTTGCGGTGGAAGACGTTGCGCGGCGGCACCGTGCAACCGAGCGCGAGGGCGATGCGGGTGGCGTACTCGACGGCCCGCCGGTTCACGACGGGCAAGGCACCAGGATGCGCGAGGCAGACCGGGCAGGTGTGCGTGTTCGGCGGGTCGCCCTTCGTCACCGCACACGCGCAGAACATCTTCGTCGCCGTGTCGAGTTCGACGTGGACCTCGAGCCCGATGACCGGCTCCCAGTCACCCCGGGCGCCGTGCACGACCACATCCGCCGCGCTCACGACGCGTCCTTTGCGGCGCCCCGCGGCGCCCCCGCGGCGCCGTCCTGCGCCGCCCGCCCGGAGTCGCAAAACCCGGGCGTCTTCTCGAAGCCGATCGCGCCCTCGAGGGCGTGCGCGGCGTTCAGGAGCAGGTTCTCGCTGAACGCCGGGCCGATGAGCTGGAGGCCGACCGGCAGGCCGTCGCTGAGGCCGCACGGGATGCTGATCGCCGGCAGGCCGGCGAGATTCGCGGGGATCGTGCAGATGTCGCTCATGTACATGGCCAGCGGGTCGCCAGCGCGGGCGCCGACCGGGAAGGCCACGGTCGGCGAGGTAGGCGAGACGATGAGGTCGACCTCGCCGAACGCAGCCGCGAAGTCGCTCCGCACGAGGGTCCGCACGCGCTGCGCGCGCCCGTAGTAGGCGTCGTAGTAGCCCGCCGAAAGGGCGTAGGCGCCGATCATGATGCGCCGCTTGACCTCGACGCCGAAGCCCTCGCCGCGCGTGCGTTCGTACATCGTGATGAGATCGCCGGCATCGGCCGCGCGATGACCGTAGCGCACGCCGTCGAAGCGCGCGAGGTTCGCGCTCGCCTCGGCCGGAGCGATGATGTAGTAGGCGGGCAGCCCGTACTCGGTGTGCGGCAGGCTGATGTCGACGCATGACCCGCCGAGCTCCTCGACCAGCGCGACGGCCTCGTCGAAGCGCGCCCGCACGCCGGGCTCGATACCGACGGCCAGGTACTCACGCGGGATCCCGACGCGCAGGCCGTCGAGGCGGTCAGCCGAGGGCAGCGTGACCGGATCGGGCGCGGCCACACTCGTGGAATCGCGCGGGTCCTTGCCGGCGATGTGGCGGAGCAGCAGCGCGCAGTCGTGGACCGAACGCGTCAGCGGCCCGATCTGGTCGAGCGAGCTGGCGAAAGCGATGAGGCCGTAGCGCGACACGAGTCCGTAGGTGGGCTTCATGCCGACGATGCCGCAGAGGGCGGCGGGCTGGCGGATGGACCCGCCCGTGTCGGAGCCGAGAGCCCAGAGCGCCTCGCCGGCGGCGACCGCGGCGGCGGAGCCGCCGCTCGAGCCGCCGGGCACGGTCGCGAGGTCCCACGGGTTGCGCGTCGTCTGGACGGCCGAGTTCTCGGTGGACGAACCCATGGCGAACTCGTCGAGGTTCGTCTTGCCCAGCATCACCACGTGATCGTCCCAGAGCTGACGGACGGCGGTCGCCGTGTACACGGGCATGTAGTTGTGGAGGATGCGCGAGGCGCAGGTGGTGGCGACGCCCTCCGTCACCATGTTGTCCTTGACCGCGATCGGCAGGCCGGCGAGGGGGCCGCGCATGGCCTGCATCTCGCGGTCGACCTTCGTCGAGTACTTGGCCGCGTTGTCGGCCGTGACCAGGATGTAGGCGTGGACGCGATCCTCCACGGCGGCGATCTGGTCGAGGTACGCCTTGGCGAGCTCGGCCGCCGAGATCTCGCCGTCGACGAGCAGTTTCTTCGCCTCACGCGCCGTCAGGCGCAGGGTGTCGACCGTCGCCACCTCAGCCCATCCTGGGGACGCGGAACGAATCGTCGGTGACGGCCGGCGCGTTTCGCAGCGCCTCCTCGCGGGTCAGCCCGGGCTCGACCTTGTCCGCGCGCGTCACGTCGACCACGTCGAGCACGTGCGCCGTCGGCGTGACCGCGCCCGTATCGAGCTCGGACATCTTGCCGATGTGGGCGAGGATCTTGCCCAGCTCGCCCGTCATGCGCCGGATCTCGTCCTGCTCGAGATGGAGCCTGGCGAGCCGCGCGACATACCGGACGTCGTCTTCAGCGATCATGGCATGTTCCTCCCTGCGCCGGGGTCGCCGGGGACGGCCCGCCCGCGCACGGGGCTGCGGGGACGGCAATCTTACCCGAACGAGGCTGGGGTGGACAAGAAAAGGGGCCCTCTGGCGTCCGCCCGAGGGCCCCTCAGTGGTCAGTGGAAGGTCGACTCAGCCGACGGGCGTCACGTGCGAAGCCTGCAGGCCCTTGTCGCCCTGCGTGACCTCGAACTCCACGCGCTGTCCCTGGACCAGCGTCTTGTAGCCGTCCATCGTGATCTCGGAGAAGTGGACGAACAGGTCGTCACCGTCCTCCCGCTCGATGAACCCATAGCCCTTCTCGTTGCTGAACCACT
>CAZTMO010000130.1:0-6007 GCA_964615105.1 uncultured Thermoleophilia bacterium | reverse complement strand
GTCCAGCAATTGCGGCCACGGGTCGTCGAGCAGCGGGAAGAAGTCGTAGGCGACGCTGCCGGCGACGAGGCCGACCAGCAGGGCCGCTGCGGCCAGGCCGGCGCCGGCCGCGAGGGCGACGTCGGCGGCCCGCCAGGGCCGCCGGTGAAGCCAGCGCGAGCGGCGCGCGCCGCCGTAGCCGCGCGCCTCCATCGCCGCGGCGATGTCGACCGCGCGCTCGAGGCTGCGCGTGAGGAGGGCTCGCAGGAGCGGTACCCGTGCGACTGCTCGCTGCCGACGGGTGCCGCGCTCAAACTCGATCCCGCGCGAGCGCTGGGCGTCGGCGATGCGTGCCGCGTCGCGCGAGAGCACCGGGAACAACCGCGCGGCGAGCGAGAGGACGAGTCCCGAGCGGAACGAGATTCTGCTCATGAGACCGAGCTGGTCGTCGGGGTCGAGGGCCACGTTGAAGAGGGCGAAGGCGAGGACGACCCCCATGAGCCGGAGTGCTGTGACGAGACCGAAGACGATGCCCTGCCAGGTCAGTGTGACGGCCAACGGTCCCAGGTCGGCCTCCCAGAGGACGTCGAGACCGCCGCGACTGAAGACTGGGTTCAGCACCGCAAGAAAGAGGCCGACGGCAAGTGCGACGCGGGCGTACGGCAGGCTCTCGCGGAGGCGCCCGCACAGGGCGAGGACGGTTACGACGAGGGCCAGGACGATCGCCGCCTGGATCGGGTTCGCCACGGCGAGCGCGGCGAAGGCGAGGGCACCGACATACGCCGCCGCCGCCGCCGGCCGCCGGGCGGCGAGCCCCCTCGTCGCCGGCCCGCCTCTCGGGCCACGGCGTCGCGGGCGAGCCGGAGTCGTCGCAGTCGTGGGCGTTGCAGTCACGGGCACCGCGGTCGGGGCGGCGCCGTCACGAGCGGCGCGGACACCGGGCTGCCGGTGACGGCGCCGGCCGGAGAAGGTTTCGGTGTGGCGGCGCGGTCGCTCACTCGCCCTGCCACGGGAGTCGCACGAGCTCGCCGTCGACGAGCGCGACGCCGACGGTGGCCGAGAGGTCGGCGGCCGTCAACCCGGGGAGAATCGCGTCGACGTCCTCGGCCGTCGCGCCGACGACGACGAGGAACGGCCGCTCGGGGTGGTCGGTGTTGACTGCGGGCAGGGCGACCGCGCTTGCGCGCGGGCCAGTCTGTCCCGACAGCGCGACGAGGTCGAGCGCGCCGCCGGCGACGCGCACCATCTCGACGCCGGTCCTCGTCGCGCCGAGGAGCTCGAGAAGCCAGGGCGTGTCCGCCGCCTCCGCGGCGGTGGCCAGCACGACCCCGCCGTCGGGCGCCCGCCCTGTGACCGGCCGGCGGGCCGACACCTCGAGTCCAGCCGCCGCGGCCCAGTCGCCGAGCCCGGCGACGTCGGCCGCGGCCGTCACCGCCAGCGCTCGTCCCGCGTAGGGACGGGGGAAAGCGTGCAGGGCCAGCGGCACGAACATGGCGTCGGCCCAGCGGTGGAAGTCCCACCAGACGGTCTCGCCGCCCTCGAGCTTGAAGTCGGCGGCGCCGACGTCACCTATGACGCCGTCGACCCAGTAGAACCAGTCGGCGGCGTCGGCGGCGTTGCCACCGCCGAACGTCGACTTGATGCCGTCGATCCCGCTCACGAACTGCCCGCCGTACCCCGTGTCCACGTCGGCGTTCTCGGCCAGGACGCGCAGCGCGTCGCTCTTCTCGCCGGCCGGGACCACGACATCGCGGAGCACCTCGGCGCCGAAGTCCCTGGAGACGACGAGCCGAAGCTCGCCGGCCGTCGGGGTTCGGCCGCCGCTCGCGCCGTCGCCCTCGTCACCGCCGGTGCCCTCGCCCCCGCCGCAGGCGGCGAGGGCGAGGGCCGCAGCGCACGCGAGGGCCGCGACGCACGCGAACACGGCGAGCGCGGCTGCACGCCGGTGAGGTCGGGCAGCCCACGCCTGGGAGGCGCGCATCCGGGCGACCCGTATCCGGGTCACCCGTGGGTGCGGATCGCCGAAGGGGCGTCTGGGCCTCACGACGGCATCCTCGCTCAGCGTGCCTCGTTCCGGCCCGCGTCAGCGGCTGACCCGGACGGGCAACGACTTCGTCGTCACGCGACCCCAGCCGTCGGTCGCCTTGACGACGAACGACACGAGGCCGGTCACGGTCGCCGCCGGTCTTCCCCGCCATGTCAGCACGTGAGGCCCGGCGCCGAGGCCGGCGGCGCGCGTCACGGCGAGCCGCTTGCCCTTCGCGTTGAACACGGTCACGGTCACGTCGCAACGCTTGTCGAGCGTGAACGCGGCGCGCGCCGCGAGGCGTCGGCCGCCGTAGCGCGCGCGGGCCTTGAGCGATGAGATCTTCGCGCCGTCATCCACGTTGATGCGCCGCGTTTCGCTGCGGACGTAACTGTAGCCGGCGTCCATGGGAGCCTCGGCCCACACGCCGTACGTCCCCTTAGGCAGGTCCGCGATCGTGATCTTGCCGTCGGCGGCGTCGCCCGCATCCCCGTCGACGTAGACCCGGCTGCCCACGTGCAGGGTGGCGCCAGCCACGGGGGCGAAGTCGCGGGGCCTCTCCACGACATCGGGATCGACCACCGGGTCGAGGGCCCAGCGGACCGCCTCAGCGGGGCTGTTGGCCTTGGCCACGTCGTCGCCGAGCACGGTGATGGTCAGGGTCTGACCGGGCTTCACTGCCCGGCCCGGTGCGAAGCGGAGGCGCAGCAGCTTCGCGCCCCGCGTGAAGGTCGCGTCCGGGTTCTGCGTGAAGACGACGCGGTCGCCCTTCCGCAGCACGCAGTCCGCGGCGCCCATGTCGAGGATCGGATAGCCGACGCCGTTGACCATGTAGGTCCAACCGTTCGACCAGTCAACGGGGTCGGCACCGAGGCCGGCCACCATCTCGAGGAACGGTGTTCCCCACGCGGTGTTGAACCCGTACGTGAAGCCGCGCAAGGCGGCGGCCTTGTCGAGTGCCGCAAGGGCGCTGGGGCCGGTGTAGTCAAACGCGGTGCCGTCGGTGTCGGCGATCGTGCCCGAGCCGGGCACGCTCACCGCGGTCGCCGGGGCGACCTGGTACGGTGCTCCTTCGACGCGCACGCTCGCGGGCACGGCGAGGGCGGCCGGCGCGGCCGCCACGGCGAGCAGCAGGGCGAGGGTCGCGGTCAGCAGGATACGCGCTCGAAGTCCCATGGGAACTCCTTTCCGGCGCCGGGCGATCGCCCATCCGTGCGAAGCCGGCTTAACGAACAAACCCCGCTGCTCTCACAACGGGGTGGTCGTCCACTCTCGCGAGCACCCATCCACGTGGGAAGCAGCTCCGCAGGCGGCTCAGCGGGTTTTCTGGCTCCCGGTCGTACCTCACACGCCCCCGCTGCCTTCCCGGACACTCAGGTCCAGTGACTCTCCTACAGGAGAACGCAGGGGCGGCGACCGGTCACAGCGGCGGGACCGCGCCGGATTCACACCGGCTTCCCTCGAGGGCACTAGCCGCGCGCCATCGATGATTGGCGACGTGATGCTACCGGAGCCGCGCCGGGAGGGCAATCTCCGGCCGTTCTTGAGGCGATCGGCACGTGGGACGAGTGTCCAGAGGGACTGGGAGCGACTGGCGGAACCGTGGCGAGCGGTCGATACCCTGGCTGGTGACCACGGTGACTGGGCAGGCATACGACGGCGGGCGTTCGGGCGTCGAGTCCTTCGGCGTCAAGCTGAAAGTGGCCGACCCGCGTCTCGACACGCTCCTCAGCAGCAGCGTGAACGACAACTTGGTGGTGATCGGACGTCGCACCGCCGGTCTGCTCGCGCGGGCGGACGAGGTGTAGGGCGCCGCCGCTCGCCGTTCCGGCGGGCGGCGCCCAGGTTGTATCCTTTCAGGCCGTGATGGACGGCCTACTTTCGCTCGTCATCCCCGTCTACAACGAGGCGGACAGCCTCGCGCCGCTGCTCGACGAAGTCGAGGCCGCGCTCGGCGGACTCGGCCGGCCCTACGAGGTGGTCTTCGTCGACGACGGGTCGACCGACGGGTCGTTCGCCGAGATGGAGCGGCTCGCGGCGGGGCGCGACGAGGTGCGCATCGTCAAGCTGCGGCGCAACTTCGGCAAGGCGGCGGCGCTCGCCCACGGGTTCGCCGCCGTGCGCGGCGAGACCGTCGTGACCATGGACGGCGACCGTCAGGACGATCCTGCTGAGATCAGCAAGCTCGTCGCCGCGCTTGACGAGGGCTACGACTTGGTCTCGGGGTGGAAGCAGGCGCGGCAGGACCCAGCCAGCAAGACGCTGCCCTCGCGGTTCTTCAACTGGACGGTGCGGCGCACGACCGGCATCCCGCTGCACGACTTCAACTGCGGGTTCAAGGCGTATCGCCGCGAGGTCGCCGACGCGGTCGCCGTCTACGGCGAGCTGCATCGCTACATCCCGGTGGTGGCGGCTCAGCAAGGGTTCCGCGTGGGTGAGGTGCGCGTCGCCCACCGTCGCAGGACGGCCGGCCGCTCGAAGTACGGCTGGCAGCGTTTCGCCCGCGGCTATCTCGACCTGCTCACCGTCCTGTTCCTGGGCCGGTACCGGAGCCGCCCGCAACACCTGTTCGGGGGCATCGGCACCGTCCTCTTCCTCGCCGGCCTCGCCGTCAGCGTCTATCTCACCGTCGACAAGCTCGCCTTCGGCCACCCGCTCAGCGATCGGCCCCTCCTCCTGCTCGGTGTCCTGCTCATCGTCGTCGGGGTGCAACTCGTCTCCCTGGGACTGCTCAGCGAGCTGATCGTGAGCTCGCGGGCGCGGAGCGGGCCCGACGCGGCATGGGTCGAACGGGTCGTCGAACCCGTTCGGGCACGCATGTCCGGTGAGCCCGCGGGAGGCCAGCTCGACGACGTCGTCCCGGGACCGGGGGACGCGGCGGCCGCGTCCGCCGGCGCGCTCGCGAGGTCCGAGGACGCGGCCGCCGCCGGAACGGAGGCAGGCGGGACTGTCGCGGCCTCTTTCAAGCGTGGCGCGACGTGATCGTCGGCGAGGCGTCGTGACCCGGGCCGTCGCCTACTTCGGCACCTACGATCCGAGCTACGCGCGCAACCTCGTGCTCATCGCAGGACTGCGCGCGCGCGGGATCGTGGTGCACGAGATCCAGGCCTCCCTGCCGGCGCTGGACGCCGCGGGGATGGCGACGGGGGCGGGGGCCGCCCGGCTGGCAGTGGGCGTCCTCGCCGCGCACGCCCGGTTGGCGGCGCAGCACCGCCACCGCCTCGACGTCGACGCCGTGATCGTCGGCTACCCCGGCCATCTCGTCGTTCCCTTCGGCAGGCTCATGGCGAAGGTGCGCCGGGCGAGCCTCGTGTTCGACCCGCTGGTCTCGCTCGCCGACACGTTCAGTGGCGACCGCGGCCTTGTCGGCGAGCGGTCGGCCCTCGGTCGCACGGCGGACGCCGTCGACCGCATCGCGTTCGGCGCCGCCGACCTCGTGCTCGCCGACACCTGGGAGCAGGCGGCCTTCTACGGCGACCGGTTCGGCATCCCTCGCGAGCGGCTCGCCGTGGTCCCCGTGGGGGCGGCGCCAGAGCCGCAGGCGACCGGCGCCGCCCGTCCGCTTGGCCCCGGCGAGCCGCTGGTCGTCTTCCAGTACGGCAAATGGAGCCCGCTGCACGGCGCCGACACCGTGCTCGCGGCAGCGGAGGCGCTGCGCGGTCAGCCGGTGCGTTTCGTGCTCGCCGGCGAGGGCCAGATGTCGGCGTTCCTTCGCGCGCGCATCGCGAAGCGGGACCTCGACAACGTCGAGTGGCTGGGGATGCAGATGCCGGCGGAGTTGCGCGCCCGGACCCTCGCCGCGGACGTGTGCCTCGGCGCCTTCGGGACCTCGGATAAGGCGCGCCGGGTGGTCCCGACCAAGGTGCACGAGGCGCTTGCCTGCGGGCGCCCCACGGTGACGGGCGACTCGGCGGCCGCCAGGGAGCTGATGCAGGACGGCGTCGACGCGCTGCTCGTGCCGCCCGGCGACCCCGATGCGCTCGCCGCGGCGCTCGCGGGCCT
>CAZTMO010000129.1:0-6021 GCA_964615105.1 uncultured Thermoleophilia bacterium | reverse complement strand
CGCCGGAACTGGATCGCGATCTCGGTCACCTTCTTCGCCATGCGCTTGCCGGTGCGCAGGTAGAACGGGACGCCCTGCCAGCGCCAGTTGTCGACAAGCAGCTTCACGGCGGCGAACGTCTCGGTCGTCGAGTCCGGCGCCACACGCTCCTCGGCGCGATAGGCGATCGCCGCCTGCCCGTCGACCGTTCCCTGCACGTACTGCCCGCGCACGGCGAAGAGGTCGACGCGGTCGGACGGGATCGGCCGCACAGCGCGCAGCACCTTCATCTTCTCGTCGCGCACGGCGTCGGCGTCGAAGGCGACCGGCGACTCCATCGCGACGAGCATGAAGAGCTGGACGAGGTGCGGCTTGATCATGTCGCGCAGCGCGCCGGCCTCTTCGTAGTACGGTCCCCGGTGTTCGACGCCCAGGGTCTCGGCGGCGGTGATCTGCACGTGGTCGACGTAGCGCCGGTTCCAGACGGGCTCGAAGATGCCGTTGGCGAAGCGCAAGACCAACAGATTCTGCACGGTCTCTTTAGCAAGGTAGTGATCGATGCGGCAGACCTGGCGCTCGTCGAACACGCCGCCGATGGTCGCGTTGAGCGCCTCGGCGCTCGCGAGGTCACGGCCGAACGGCTTCTCGACCACGAGACGGGTCCAGCCGGGGACCGGCTCGCCGCGCGCGTGCGCGGTGTCGAAGGCGCCGCGCCGGGCGAGCCCGGCTTTGCCGAGCTGCTCGACGATCACGGGGAACTGGCTGGGCGGCGTCGCGAGGTAGAACATGCGGTTCCCGCGCGCGCCGCCCTCGCGGTCGAGCTCGTCGAGGGTCGCAGCGAGACGGCGAAAGCCCTCCGGGTCGTCGAACTGCCCCCGCACGTACCTGGGGGCGCGCAGGATGCGCCCGCAGGACTCGCCGTCGACGTCGTCCTCGCCGTAGTGGTCGTCGATCGCCGCGAGCATCAGCTCGCGCAAGGCGTCGTCGTCGAGCGCCTGCCGCCCGTAGCCGACGATCGTGAACTGGGGCGGCAGGGCCTCGTGGCAGGCGAGATCGTAGAGCGCCGGGATGAGCTTGCGGTGCGCGAGGTCGCCGGTGACGCCGAAGATCGTCAACGTACAAGGCTCGGGGCTCCGCGGGCCGCCGAAGGGCGACGGCTGTACGCCGCCCTGGGGCGGCCGTTGCCAGCGGTCGTCCGCCTCGTCCTGGCCGTAGCCTTCGGTCTCTTCGTAGCCCAGGCCGCTCATGGCCGTGTCATGCGTGGGTCGGAAGCCGGCCTCAACCGCGAGCCCGCTGCAGGACGCGCAACCCCGCCGTTGCCGTCACGCCCGCCCCTCCCCGTCCTTGGCTTTCACCGCGTGACCGCCGAACTCGTTGCGCAACGCGGCCAGCACCTTGCCGCTGAAGGTGTCGGGCTGCCGCGAGCGGAAGCGCATGAAGAGGCTGGACGCGATGACGGGTAGCGGCACGCTGTGCTGGATGGCCTGTTCCACCGTCCAGCGGCCCTCACCCGTGTCCTCGACGTAGCCCGCGACGTGTTCCAGGTCCGGGTCCTTGCGAAAGGCGTCGGCGGCGAGCTCGAGGAGCCAGGAGCGCACGACGCTGCCCTGGTTCCAGAGATCGGCGATCTTCGCGAGGTCGAGACCCCACTCCGCAGCCTCGAGGAGCTCGAAGCCCTCGGCGTAGGCCTGCATCATCCCGTACTCGATCCCGTTGTGGACCATTTTCACGAAATGCCCGGAGCCGTGACCCCCCATGTAATCGTAGCCGTGACCGGGCGGGGCAAGCGTCGCGAGCAGAGGCTCGATGTGGTCGTACGCGCTCTTCTCGCCACCGACCATGAGGCAGTAGCCGACCTCGAGGCCCCACACGCCACCGCTCGTGCCTGCGTCGAGATAGCGGATCCCGTGCTCGGCGAGCGCGGCGCCGCGCGCGACGTCGAGCTGGAACGGCGAGTTGCCGCCGTCGACGAGGATGTCGCCGGGCGCGAGAAGGGGGACGAGCTCGTCGATCGCCGCCTGCGTCGCGTCGCCGTAGGGAAGCATGAGCCAGACGACGCGCGGCGACGCGAGCGCGGCGGGCACGTCGGCGAGCAGGCGGACCGGCTCGGCGCCCTCGGCGCCGAGCTCCTCCGCCTTCACGAAGGTGCGGTTGTGGACGACGACGCGGTGCCCGCCGCGCAGCAGACGCCGCGCCATATTGGCGCCCATGCGCCCCAGACCGACCATGGCAACGTCCATCACATCCTCCTCGCTCGCGACGGCGACCGCGCGATCAGGCGCCGGCGACGAGCGCCGCGAGGCGCTCCAGCCCGGCGCCGACGTCGTCGCCGAGACATACTCGCAGGGCCGGCTTGCCGCGTGAGCGCAGCGCGGCGAGGTCGCCGCGCGCCTGGGCCCTCTTCAGCACGCCGAACGAGTACGGCTGCCCGGGGACCGGCACGTCGTGGGGGTCGTGCCCGATGACCTGCAGGAACAAACCGCGCCCGGGACCGCCCTTGTGATACTGCCCGGTCGAGTGCAGATAGCGCGGGCCGTAGCCGAGCGTCGTCGCGATACGCAGGCGGTCGCGCAGATCGGCGCGGATCCGCTGCAGTGCCTCCCACACCGCCGCGTCCGGCTTCACGAACGCCTGGACGGCGAGGTATTCGCCCGGCGCTGCGCGCCCGAGGAACTCCCGTAGCGCCGCCCCGAGACCCTCGTCGTGCACCGGGTACGCGAACCGTCCGTCCGGCCCCGTCCACTGCACTCGCATCCCTTCGGTCGGGGACGTGCCGCTCGCGGCCGGCGGCGCGCCGGCTACGCCTGCGTCGACAGGAGACACACCCGTCTCGGCCGGCAGGTCGCCGGCTTCGGCGTAGACCTTGAGCAGCGCCCTCGTGTTGTCTTTGCTCTCTTGCACGTTCGGCTGGTCGAACGGGTCGATGCCGAGCACGGCTCCGGCGACCGCGGTCGCGAGCTCCCAGCGCAGGAACTCGCCGCCGATCTCGTGCGGCTCGGCAAGCTCGTGGCGGAGCACGGGGTGCCCCGCCGCCACGAGCGCCGCGAGCCGCTCGTCGTCGACCTCCTCGCCCTTCAGCCCGACGACGACGAAGACGCGGTCGTCGCCGTAGACCTCGGGAGGCCCGAGCGGCTCGAGGTCGACGGGCAGGATACCGACGCCCTCCTTGCCGGTGCTCTCGGCGACGAGCTGCTCGACCCAGGCGCCGAGCGGCGCCAGCCTGGCCGGCGTCACCAGGGTGAGCTTGTCGCGGCCGGCGAGCGCGAGCTCGCCGAGCTTGAGCCCGAGCTGCAGGGCAGGGTTCTCGCCCGGCGCCACGTCCGCCGCGCAGGCGGCGGCCATGCGCCGGGCCCCGTCGAGGATCCTCTCAAGATCGAGCCCGGCGAGCACTGCCGGCACAAGGCCGAAGAACGAGAGCGCCGAGTAGCGACCGCCGATGTCCGACGGGTTGACGAACACAGCGCGAAAGTCCTGCTCGAGCGCTTGCCGCTGGAGCGCCGTGCCCTCGTCGGTGATGGCGACGAAGTGATGACCGGCGTGGTCGCCGTCGAGCCGTCGCAGCACCTCGTAGAAGTGGGCGTGGAAGCTTGCCGTCTCGGTCGTCCCGCCCGACTTGCTGGCGACGACGAACAGCGTGCGCTCGAGGTCGAGCTCAGCCTCGACGGCGTCGACGGCAGCCGGGTCTGTCGAGTCGAGGACCCGAAGCTCGAGGCATCCGCGTTCTCCTTCGACGACCTTCGTCATGACCTCGGGGGCCAGGCTGGACCCGCCCATGCCCAGCAGCACCGCGTGGCGGTAGCCCTCGGCGCGCAGCTCGCCGAGGAACTGGTAGAGCCCTTCCATCTGATCGCGCACGTCCTCGAACACGGTCAGCCACCCGAGGGCGCCGCCGATCACCTTCTGGTGATGCGGGTCGGCGGCCTTCCAGAGCGTGGCGTCGGCCGCCCAGAGGCGCGCCATGAAGTCGTCGCCGAGAGCCATCAGCCGGCCTCGGCGGCAAGCAGGGCGCGCCGCCTGTCTTCGACGATCGCCACGACCGCCTCGAACGACTTGACGAACAACTCGACGCCCTTCTCCTGCAGCTCCGCGCCGAGACGCTCCATGTCGATCCCGACGCCGGACAGCTCGCGGAGGGTGCGGTGGGCGTCGTCCAGGTGCTTGTCGACCGTCCGCGCCACCGTGCCGTGCTCCCTGAACGCCTGCCAGGTGCTCTCGGGCAGCGTGTTCACGGTGTGCTCGCCGATCAGCTCGTCGACGTAGACCGTGTCTTTGTACGCCGCGTTCTTCGTGCTCGTGCTCGCCCACAAGACCCGCTGGACCTTGGCGCCGGCCGGGGCCAGAAGTTGCCAGTGGCGCGCGCTCAGGTAGCTCTGGAAGCGCTCGTACACCAGCTTCGAGTTGGCGACGGCGGCGCGGCCCTTGAGGCCTTCGAGCCGCCGTCGCTCGCCCACGTCGTCCGTCGCCTGGATGCGCTCGTCAAGCATCTGGTCGGCGAGCGTGTCGACGCGCGAGACGAAGAAGCTCGCCACCGACGACGTGCCGCGCAGCGTCAGGTTGCGGCGCAGACGCTCCTCGAGAGCGTCCATGTACGCCTCGGCGACGGCCTCGTACTGCGACATCGAGAAGAGCAGGGTGATGTTGATGTTCAGTCCCGCCTCGAGGCAGGCCCGCACCGCCGGGATACCCTCCTTCGTCCCCGGGATCTTGATCATCACGTTGGGCCGGTCGACGGCTGTGAACACCCGGTGCGCCTCGGCGATCGTCTGCTCGGCGTCGTAGGCAAGCTCCGGCGAGACCTCGATCGAGACGAAGCCGTCGTCGCCACCCGAACCCAAGTAGACCGGGGCGAGGACGTCGCAGGCGGCGCGTACGTCTTCGATCGCCAGGCGATCGAAGATCTGCGCCGCCGAGTAGCCCTGGCGGGCGAGATCGAGGATCTCATGGTCGTACTCCGTGCCAGAACCGACCGCCTTCTCGAAGATCGAGGGGTTGGAGGTCACCCCGCCCAGACCGTCGCGTTCGACCATGCGCTTCAGCGCGCCCCCGGAGATGAGCGGCCGACTGATGTAGTCGAACCAGGGACTCTGACCAAGGCGCCGGAGCTGTAGCAGACGGTTCTCAACCGGGGTGGTCATGGTCTATCGACTCCTTTGTCGAGAAGGGCGGTGGCCCGTTCATACACCTCATCAGGGGTGAATCCGAACTTCTGGAAGAGGACGTCCCCCGGGGCGGACGCGCCGAAACGGTCGAGCGCGACGATGTCGCCGTCGAGGCCGGTCCAGCGCTCCCAGCCGAAGGGCACGGCGGCCTCGATGGCGAGCCGGCGGCGACAGCCGGTGGGCAGGACCGCCTCGCGGTAGGCTGCGTCCTGGCGCTCGAACAGACGCCAGCTTGCAAGGTTGACGACGCGCGAGCGCACGCCGTCGGCGAGCAGCCGTTCGTGCGCGGCCAGCGCGAGCCGCACCTCGCTGCCGGAGGCGATGAGGATGAGATCCGGGGCGCCGTCGCAGTCGGCGAGCACGTAGGCGCCGCGCGCCACCCCCGCCGCCGGGGCGTACCGCTCGCGGTCGATCGTCGGCACGCGCTGGCGCGTGAGCACGAGCGCGACCGGCGCGTCGTCGCTGCGCAGTGCGACTTTCCACGCCTCCATCGTCTCGTTGGCGTCCGCCGGGCGGAGGTCGATCACGCCCGGCATCGCGCGCAGGGCCGCGAGCTGCTCGACCGGCTGGTGCGTCGGCCCGTCCTCGCCGACGCCGACGCTGTCGTGGGTGAAGACGTACGTGACCGGCAGCCCCATGAGGGCGGCCAGGCGAAGCGCCGGCCGCAGGTAGTCGGAGAAGACGAAGAAGGTGGCGATGTAGGGACGCAGGCCGCCGTGCAGGGCGAGACCGTTGGCCACGGCGGCCATGGCGTGCTCGCGCACGCCGAAACGGACGTAGCGTCCCTCAGGTGTCGCCGACTGGAAGTCGACCGTGCCGGGGGGCCGCGTGTTGTTCGAGGGCGTGAGGTCGGCCGAGCCGCCGATCAGCGCCGGCACGGCCG
>CAZTMO010000128.1:0-6038 GCA_964615105.1 uncultured Thermoleophilia bacterium | reverse complement strand
GTCTACGAAGAGGAATAGGGCGTGGCGTGCGTAGCGCCCTCGCGCCGGTCAGCGCCTCCTGGGCCGACGCGCATACGCGCCGATGAGCAGGCCGGCGACCACGCCGAGCACCAGCGACAGGATGATGACGAGCCAAGACGGCCAGGTGAAGTCGAACCAGAGGAAGTTGAGGCGCACGCCGGCGCCGTTCTGAAGGATGAAGACGAGGATGACGACGGCGATGACGGCGACGACGATCAGTCGCCCGTAGCCCCTGCGCCGCGGGCGTCGCACCTGCACCTGAGGTTGCTCTTCCATCGTCGTCCTCCCCGCGCCGCGATCCACCGTCGCGCAGATGCTATCCCTCGCCGCGAGCCGGGGGAAGGGTCAAGAGACACGTGGGGGCGGGGAGGTCGCTCTACCTCCCCGCCCCCGGTCCTCTCACGCACGACGCTCTGACTCACGAGGTCGTGAAGGCGACGGTGTTGGACGCGCCGCCGATGTGCGGCATCACCCGCACCGACTGTGGCCCGGTCTCACTGCCCATGTTCGGCATCTTGAACACGACCCGCGTATCGTTCCAGCTCACGATGCTTGACCCGCTCGCGGACGCGGCTCCGACCATCACGGTCGCGGCCTGGTCACCGAAGCCACACCCGCTCAGGGTGACGTTGTAGCCGCCCTCCTTCGCCCCGCGGTCCGGGGAGACCGATCCCAGATGGACGGCCTCAACGGTCACTTGGGCGTTCAGTCCGGCCGCCGCGGGCGTGACCGCGATCAGCCGGTAGCACCCGACCGTGCCGTCGAACGTGCCCAGGTCGATGACGGGCGTCAGGCTCGACAAGGTGCCGATCTTCAACGGCGCCGCCGGGATGGCGCCCGACGGCGCGGTGTCGCGGTACACGTCCACCACCGCGCCCTCCGGCAGCCCGGGGGCGCGCGCCACCATCGGCTTGCCGACGAGGGACGATCTGAACCCGGACGTGGGCGACACCGACAGGCCGAGACTCGAGTCGGCGCCCATGGACAGGTTCCGGGTCGTCCCGATGTAGTCGCTTATCGGGGCGTAGATCGGGCTCCAGAACGTGAACGCGCTGATCGGCTGATACTTCTGCAGCCAGAACGCGGGCGCGAACTCGAACACCAGCTGCGCCACGCTCTTGCCTGTGGCCTCGCTGAACGTGCCGTGGGCGTCGTACCAGTAGCCCGGCCGGAACGCGAGCGTGTCGTAGATGTCCAAGACCGCCGCCGCCCCGCATGTGTCCGCCAGCCAGATGATGAAGGCGCCGGCGGCGTAGGCCTGCTCGTCGGTATAGCCCGACGAGAAGCTCGTGGGGAACGCCGCCGCCGGGAAGTCGCAGCCGGCCTCGAAGCTCGCCTGCAAGTCACAGCGGCTCGCGCCCAGCGTGTCCCAGGCGACCCACTCCGCCACCGCCTCGTCGATCCAATAGCTGGCGACGTTGGTCGTGAGCTGACGCTGGAAGACGTGCCCCATCTCGTGAGAGACGGCCGTGTCGAGCTTCTTCCCCATCGTCAGCCGGCTGTTCACGTACACCCAGGGCTGGCCGAACACCGCCTTGGTGGTCGCGCCCTGGTAGACCCCGGGGTCGCCGTAGTCGCGCACGGTGATGCTGATCCGCGCCTCGGGCTCGCTCCAGCCCTTGTGCACGAGGTTCTCCCACGTCTCGGCGGCCACGTTCAGGACCTCGCGCGCCTTCGCAGCAGGAACGTAGCTCGACGACGACGGGTCGGTGACGGCGTCGACGCGGATGCCCCAGCTCTCGTTGCGAGGGGACTCCCAGACGAACTCCTGATCGCTGGTCGCGACCTTGGAGGAGACGGCGCCGACCTCGCGGAAGCAATCGTTGAAGGAGCGGCCGGCCGGCGCGGCGCCGGCCAGATCCGGCGCGGCGTCGAGGCCGGCGGCGACCGGCGCCGCCGCCGCCTCGCCCACGGCTTCGCGCGCCGCGACCCGCTGCGCCGGAGCCCTGGGAGCCGACTGGCTCGGGTACGTGCCGGCGGGGATCACGTAGGTGATCCGGCGGTTGGCGGTGTCGACCTGGGCGGCCGCCACGCCGAAGTTGAAGTAGAGCCTGCTGCCGGGGTCCCACATGCCCAGGAACGGCTTCCCCGCGCGCCCGGTCGTCTCGTACGGGATGGTGATCGTGATCGGCTCGAGCAGGCGAGTGACCGTGGGCGTGACGCTCAGGCTGAAGATGTGGCCGCCGTCGGTCAGCGTGGAGTCCCACGGCTCGAGGGGGCTGGGGAAGTGGTCCAGCCGGATGGAGATGTAGCGCCTCGCAGGGGTGAGGTCGCCGTCCCAGAAGGCGTCCGGCGGCACGGTGATCTCGCTGCCGTCGACACGCATCCTCAGACCTGCAGATTGCAGATCCGTCTGCGTGTCGCTCCCGTATCCGAGCCCGCCGTCCGGCCGGCCCACGTCGGCGACCACGAGCTGTGTCGACTCACCGCTCGTCTGGTTGGTGATCGTGTAGGTGCGCGTCTCGGTGAGCGGCACAAGCTTGACGGCGACCCCGTCGGCGCCCATGGGCAGCACTCCGGACCACAGTCCCGGCGCGGTGAGCATCTGCGTCGCCGCGCCTTGCCCCGGTGTGATGCGCAGCCAACTCCCCTTGGCGATCGTCTTGCTGGTTCCCCACCACTCGACCATGTCGGCAGCCCGTAGCTCGTACATGGAACCGTAGTACGGACGTTCGCCGATGATCACCGGGATCCACTCCGAGGTGCGCTCGTAGCGGTTGGCGAGTTCATTGCCGCGCACGCGGATCTCCACGGCGGCTTCGGCCGGCACCTCGCCGAACACCTCCTCGGGGAGCATCTCCTGCTCCCCCCAATTGCGATGCGGCACCGCCACCGTGTCGGAGACGGCGCGCATGATGCGGCTGTACGTGTGCCCGTCGTACTCGATATCCAGCCAGAAGACGCCCGTCGTCTGCTCGTCGTAGCCGGCGATGCGGAGCTTGGAGAAGTTGCTGCCCTGCAGAAGCCACTCCTCCTCCTGGCCGCCAGGACTCCAGTAGCCGTTGCTCACCAGCCGCGGACCGATGTAGCGGCCGCCGTAGCTGGGGTGCAGTCCGGCGGAGACCTGGGTAGCCGGCACGAGCGTGAACTGCAGGTCCTCCGTGCTCCAGCGACCGTCTCCGTCGGAGCGCCGGAACTGCAGGGCGCCGGTGCCGGCTCCCTCGGGCACCTTCACGAAGAGCGTGCCGCCGTAGGTGCCCGGGACGCCCGCCTCGTACCTGCTCGCCACGGCCTGCGCGCCGCCGCCGAACCTCACGATGTTCTGTTCGGCGATCGGGGAGAAACCCTGGCCGTAGATCCGCAACTCGTCGCCGACGCTTGCGTTGTCGTCGCCCGTCCCCGCCCCATTGATGGTCCACGGCGACGGCGGGCTGGGCTTGATGCCGGTGACGGTGAACCGGTGCCACGACGTCGGCGCGGGGTCCGCGGTCGTGACGGCGTACATGTTGGCGGTCATGGTCGGGTCCCACTGGCTCTGCCACTCCGACGGGATCTTGACCGTCGCCGTCGTCTCGCTGCGGTTGACGACCTCGAGCTCACGGCTCGAGAAGAAGACCTGAAGCTCGACGTCCGGATCGGGGTGCGTGAAGGGGCCGCCGCGGAGGGTGACGGTCGAGCCGGCGGCACCGGAGGACGGCGAGGCCTTGCCGTCGATCGTCGGCGACGGCCACGGGTCGACGGTGATCTGCCTCATGACGACGACCTTGTCGGGATTCGCGACCGCCCGCGCCGTGACGTAGTAGCTTCGCCGGTCGTCGCCCGTCGTCCTGGTGGGTTGCATGGGCGCCGTGTACAGGCCGCTCGCACTGATCGTGCCGGCGCTCACACCGGTGTGCGGTGTGCCGGACCGGTCGTACCAGGCGACCTCCCAGGTCACGCGCTGGTCGAGACAACCGGGGATGCTCGCCGAAAGCTGGAGCGACCTGGTGATCACGACCGAGGGCGTCTGGGGCTCCAGGCTGACGGCGTACTCGCCCGTCGCGTGCGGTGCCCCGTACACGGCGAGGCCGTCGAGGCTGACCTTCTTCGCCGTGCTCCGCTTGTTCTTCGTGCCGGTGACGACGAACTTGACCTGGCGCTCGACGGCGGGGTCGAAGGTGCCGATCACAGTGGCGACCCGGGCTTTCGCGGCCTTGGCGTACAGGTCGACCGTCTTCGCGAGCCTGTAGGCGGTCCAGCCGCCGCCCGCCTTGGCGCTGCGCACGTGGACGGCGACCTTGCCGAGCGCCTTGCCGCGCGGGGCGATCAGCACCGCCTTCGTGCCCCTGAACGTGCAGACCGCGGTCGCGCCCTTGACCGCGGACGAGCGGATCTTGCCGAGATAGGCGCCCGAGGCCTTCGCGGACGTCCATTTCCTGGTCACGGCGAACGACGCGTCGTCGGCGGGCACGGCAACGGGCTTGACGGGCGACCAGGGACCGACGGTCGAAGGGTCGCCCGTCTTCGCCGCCGCGACGCGGAACTCGTACGCGTGCCCGGGCTCGCCGGGGAAGGTCGCCGAGAGCGCCGTGGTCGCCTGCTGCCAGATCAGCCAGTAAGCGACGCCTGGCTCGCGGTACTCGACGCGGAACGCGTCGAAGCCGCCGCTCGGCAAGACCGGGCTCGCGCTCCAACTGACCTTGAAGCTCGCCGTATTCGAGACGGTGCTCGAGAGCGCCGGCGCGCTGAGGATGACCGCCGGCCCGGAGAGATCGACGGCGGGCTCGGCAGCCTTGGCGGCGACATCGCCGGCGCGGCTTCCGGCGCCGCTGCCGGCGGCCCTCGCCTCCGCAGTGCGGCTGGCGACGTCGGCGGCGGCTTGGTCGGCCGCCCCGGCTGAGACGGCAAGTGCCCCAAGACAGCAGACCGCCACGCCGGCGATCAGCGTGGCGAGAAAGACGGCGTGAGCACCGTGCAGCCTCCGCGCAGGAACCATGGATCACTCTCCCCTGACGACGAGCGAGGCCGGGCCGGGCCACGCGCTCTGGTTTGCGGCACCTGTTCCTTCTATCGGCAGCCCAGATCGCCTGCTTCACCTCGCAGACGAGGGGCCTGCGGCGGGGACTGCCCGCCCTTTCCTCTCACCGGCGCGCACGACCCGACGCGCGCGGGGGGCGGGGAGCCGTGTCGGCTCCCCGCCCCCCGCGCGTCTCTCGTCCGGCGGGCGTCGCCGCGCGCCGCCCTGCGCCGGTCTCAGGTCACTGCTGCTCGGCGAACGCCGCCAGCCCGGCCTCGATCGTGCCGAAGACCGTGTCGATCTGCTTCTCGTCGATGACCAGCGGCGGCTGCACGCGCAGCACGCTGGCGAAGTTGCCGCCCACCCCAATGAGCACGTTGTGGTCGAGGCAGTACTGGCGCACGAAGCCGGCGGCAGCCGTCCCGTAGGCCTTCGTCTTCTGGTCGGCGACGAGCTCGACGCCGATCATGAGGCCCTTGCCGCGCACGTCGCCGATCAGCGACTGCGTCTTGGCGAGCGCCTCGAAGCGCGCCTTGAGGTCGGCGCCCTTCTTGGCCGAGGCCTCGACGACGCCGCTCTCGAGGAACTCGATGTTGGCCAGCGACGCGGCGCACGACACCGGGTTGCCGCCGAAGGTGCTCAGGTGATCGCCCACCTGGAAGGCGTCGGCGATCTCCGGCCGGGCGATGAAGGCGGAGAGCGGCCAGCCGTCGGCGATGCCCTTGGCCATGGTCATGATGTCCGGCTCGACCCCGTAGTGCTCGATGCCGAACATCTTGCCGGTGCGCCCGAAGCCGCTCTGGACCTCGTCGGCGATGAAGAGGATGCCGTCCTCGTCGAGGAACTCCTTGACCCTCTTGAAGTAGCCGTCCGGCGGCGTGATGATGCCGCCCTCGCCCATCACGGGCTCGGCGATGAAGGCGCAGACGTCGCCTGAGAGATGCAGACGGGCGATCTCGGCCACGCGGCGCGCGCACAGCAGGTCGCACTTGTCGGGCGTGGTCTCGGCGAAGCAGCGATAGCAGTACGGGGTCGGCACGTAGGCGACGCCGGGCATGTACGGGCCGCCGCCCTTCTTGCG
>CAZTMO010000127.1:0-6141 GCA_964615105.1 uncultured Thermoleophilia bacterium | reverse complement strand
TCGAAGAGGGCGGCGAGGATCTTCTCTTTATCCTGCGACTTCGCCTGGAGCAGCTCCTGGAAGCGCCCCTGCGGCAGCATGACCACCTGGCGGAACTGCTCGCAGCGGAAGCCGAGGATAGCCTCGGCCTCTCTGGTCACATTGCTCCAACCGTCGGCCAAGGGCCTGCTCTGCCCGGCTTCGACGTCCGCGCCCGGAAGCGCCCAGAGGGTGGCCTTCTGAAGCTGGTTCACGGTTCGTGTGCCGCGCTTCGCCGGACGGCTCTGTGGCGGGACGCGGACCACCCGGTAGGTCTTGTCGCCGACGCTGAAGTCGAACTCGACCTCGGTGAGCAGTTCGGCCGGCGCGTGATGGCTGCGCATGTCGCGCGCGTCGCGTTCGCCGCCACTCGTGTCGCCGTAGAGGGCGAACGTGATGGCGTCGAGGACGGTCGTCTTGCCCGATCCGGTCGGTCCTGTGATGACGAAGAAGTCGTGGCCCTCGAGGTCGGAGAAATCCAGCTCTTGAGCTTGGGCGTACGGTCCGAACGCCTGCATGCGGATGCGGAGGGGTCTCACGGAACGGCCTCGCGTTCGCCGGCGAGCAGACGGTCGACCGTCGCTGCGAAGGCCGCTGCCTGGTGATCGCTCAGCGGCTCACCGATGACGCAGGCGAAGAAGTCAGCGAAGAGCTCCGCTTCGCTGCGCCTCAGGACCTCGCCGGGAGCAGCGCCCGTGCCGGTCTTACGCTCGAGGTCCGGACGCTCGATGCTGAGGGCGTTAGGGTAGACGTCGCGGAGCCTGCCCAGCGGGTCGAGCAGGGCGGCCGTGTCGCGCAGAACGACGTGGACGTAGTCGGCGGCTCGCGGGTCGGTGCGGCCCGCGGCGACGACGTCGGCGAGCAGGCCCTCGACGACGCGGACGTCGCGAACGGGCGAGAGCGCGACGGTCTCGACGGCGACGCGGGCGCGGCCGGCCGCGCCCGCGTCGCCGCTCCCCGGCGCTCCGACCTCAACGAGGCTGACTGACTTCTCGTGATCGTGCTCGGCGAACGAGTACTTCAGCAGCGAGCCGGCGTAGCGCAGCGCCTCGCCGCCGGCGCGCTGCGGCCGGTGCAGATGACCGAGGGCGACGTAGTCGAAGCCGGTGAAGGTCGCGGCGGCGACGTTGCCGGCGCCGCCCACCGAGAGCGGCCGCTCGGACTCACTCTCGGCGGCGCCGGCGACGAAGGCGTGGGTCACGAGCACGCGGCGCTCGCCCGGCGGGACAGCGGCGAGCGCCCGTGCGACACCCTCGGCGACCACCGCCTGCTGGTCGTGGAGGTCGTCGCGACCGTAGGCGTGTCGCGCCATTGAGGGCTCGGCGAAAGGCAGCGCCAGAACGTGGACCGGACCGTGGTCGTCGTACAGCGTGACGACGGGAGGTCCTGCCTCGAGGCGCCCCGCGAGGTGGAGGCCGCGCGCGCGCAGCAGGGCGCGGCCGAAGCCGAGCCGGCTCGCACTGTCGTGGTTGCCGGCGCCCGCGACCACCGGCACGCCGAGGCCGTCGACGAGGCGCGTGATGACGTCGTCGAGCAGTTCGACCGCCTCGGGGGGTGGGACAGCCCGGTCGTAAAGGTCGCCGGCGACGAGAACGGCGTCGGGTCGGGTCTCGCGGGCGAGCTCGACGAGCTGGTCGAGCACGACCGCCTGGTCTTCGGTGAGGTGGACGTTGTGGAAGAGCCGGCCGAGGTGCCAGTCGGCGGTGTGCAGGAACCTCATGACTGCGAACATACCACAGCGCCCGGACGGCCCGGAGGCCCGGGTCAGCTGACCAAAGGCCGGCGGCTTGACGGCCCGAGGTCGCCGCCGCGGGGGCAGCCCGGGTGTCGCGGCGACGGGCGTCTCCTCTACAATGGCCGTAGTGCGAAGGTTCGGCCTCTCCAAGTCACGCATCACCTACGGCTTGCAGTGCGGTAGGCGCCTGTGGCTGCAGGTCCACCGCCCTGCGCTTGCCGTATACCCGGCCGAGACGCAGCGGCGGTTCGCCGCGGGCCACGATGTCAACGACGTCGCCCGCGGTCTGCACCCGGACGGCGTCCTCATCGGGTGGCAGGACGACCTCGGCCGGGCGGTACGCGAGACCGAGCTCGCCCTTTGCCGACCCGGTGACCTCGTCGTCTTCGAGGCCGCCTTCCGTCACCGTGGCGTCTTCGTGCGCGCCGACATCCTCGAGCGTCGCGACGGCCGCTTCCGCATGACCGAGGTGAAGTCGGCGACGCGGCTCAAGGAGCATCACCTCACCGACGTCGCCGTCCAGACCTGGGTCATCGAGGGGTCCGGCGTGCGACTGGACGCTCTGAACGTCGCCGTCGTCGACTCCGACTGGGTCTACCCGGGGGGTGGCGACTACCGCGGCTTCCTCAAAGAGATCCCCATCGCCGACCAGGTGCGACCGATCCTGGCGCGCGTGCCTGGTTGGGTGACGGACTTCGTCGGGGTCCTGAACGGACCCGAGCCGGCGATCGCCACGGGGTCGCAGTGCCACAAGCCGTTCGAGTGCCCCTTCCTTTCGCACTGCGAGGGGCGGGAGGGGCGGCGGTCTGCGGATGCGGCCGGGAGGAGCGGGGAAGAGGCGCCGGAGGCGCCCGACCCCGCCCTCGGCCACGTCGACGCGGCCGCCCCCGCCTATCTCGCCTCGTTGCCGTTCCCGCGCTTCTACCTGGACTTTGAGACCGTGCAGTTCACCGTCCCCGCGTGGCCGGGCACGCGGCCCTTCGAGCAGTTGCCCTTCCAGTGGTCCTGTCATGTGGAGCCCTCCTTCGGCGTCGTCGAGCACGCCGCGTTCCTCGACACGACGGGGCAGCCGCCCATGCGCGCCGCGGCCGAGAGCCTGCTGGCAATACTCGGGGAGCGCGGCCCGGTCTTCGTCTACACCGACTTCGAGAAGTGGCGCCTCGTGGGACTTGCGACGCGCTTCCCCGACCTCGCCCCGGCGATCGACGGCGTCACCGGCCGGCTGGTCGACCTCTTCCGTCTCACGCGCCAGCACTATACGCACCCGGCGCTGAACGGCTCGTACTCGCTCAAGACCGTCCTGCCGACCGTCGCCGGCCAGCTCGCACACGCCGATCTCGACGAGGTGCGGGACGGCCTCTCGGCACAGGCCGCGTACCACGAGGCGATCGCCGTGGACACCGGCGCGGCGCGCCGCGACGAGCTGCGCCGCGCCCTCCTCGAGTATTGCGCCCTCGATACCCTGGCGCTGGTGCGCCTCGCCCACCGTCTCGAACGCCGGCTGCCGGCCGGCTGATCGCACCTCGCGAAAGGAGTCGTCAATGAAGGTCGTCGCCTTCAACGGCAGCGCGCGCAAGGACGGCAACACCGCGCTGCTCATCGCTCACGTGTTCGCCGAGCTGGAGGCGGCCGGCGTCGAGACCGAGCTCGTCCAGCTCGCCGGCAAGCGGCTCGCCGGCTGTACCGGCTGCCTCAAATGTGCCGAGACGCAGGACAACCGGTGCTCGGGTTTGAAGGACGACGGCCTCAACGCCTGCGTCGAGAAGATGCTCGCCGCCGACGGCATCATCATCGGCTCGCCGACCTACTACGCCAACTGCACGGCGACGACGCAGGCCCTCATGGAGCGCGCCGGCTACGCCACGCGCAAGAGCGGCAACCCACTGGCGCGCAAGGTCGGCGCCGCCGTCGTCGCCGTGCGCCGCGGCGGCGCGATCCACGCCTTCGACTCGATCAACCACTGGTTCCAGATCAACGAGATGATCGTCGTCGGCTCGAGCTACTGGAACATCGGCATCGGGCGCGAGCCGGGGGACGTCGAGCGCGACGAGGAGGGCGTCGCGACCATGCGCGCCCTCGGTCGCAACATGGCATGGGTGCTTGGCCGCCTGTGCGGCGGAGGCGTCACGGGAAGCTGACGAGAAGGGATGCTGACGCGAAGGGGCGCGGCGACGTCCCGTCGCCGCGCCCGCACACGCGTCACCGCCGTCGGCGAGCGGCTGCCACGCTCACGACTTCCCGTGCTTGATCTCGCCGATGCGGAACGCGGGATGGTGCATCGTCTTGCCGCTGTGGACCGGGGCCGGGGCCTTGCCGGAACGGTCGGGGTGCGGCCACGCCCCGCGGTCGTCGTGGTGGCCGTGGGGCCTCTTGCCGCCTGCCGGAGGCGTCTCGTACGGCCGACGCTCGTCGCTCATGGTCCCTCCCGCGTCGATGGTGGTCATGTTGTCGTCCTACCCCGCTGGCGTCGCGACTAACTGTGTGCCGACAGACTGCCGCCGGGCGCGGCCGCCGGGCGCGGCCGCCGGCGACGGCTCGCGACGGCGGCTTTCGTCCCGGCGGCCACTGCGGCATACTAGCGGGCAGCCTCGCGGAAGGAGAGTATCGTGGCAAGGCAGTTCTTCGCCGGGTTGGCGACCACCGTCGCGTTCGTCGTGGTCGTTGCAGTGGTGCTGACGGGCATCTTCATCGCGGTCAACTTCGTCGCGGGGCCTATCGGCGGCTGAGCGGGCCGCCGCGACGTGCGGCCTGCGGACCTGAGAAGGGAGCGGCAAGTGGCGAGGTTCATCCCCCGGCAGACGGACTGGTGGGGCACCTTGGGGAAGTTCCTCGCCTTCGTCGTCGTCATCGTGGTCGCCATCACCGTGGTCGAACCTCGTCGCGGCTGGGCCTGGACGCTCGTCTTCGTCGTCGGGGGCCTGTGGGTGTTCGTCGGGCTCATGTCGCGAAGGACAGGCTACAAATGCGGCAACTGCGGTCGCAGCTTCCAGGTACCGACGACGGTCAACTTCTTCACCGTCTCGCAGGTCGGGAAGGACGAGGACGGCACGTACTACAGCTACAAGAAGCTGACGTGTCCCTACTGCAAGAAGGTCTCGAAGGCCCGGCTGATGAAGTACAGCGAGGCCAAGGGCACGGGCAAGCTCCTCAAGTGAGGCGCGGGTCCGGTCCCGCGCCGACCGCAGGCCGGGGTCGCGTGGCGGCGGGCGTCGCCGCTCGTGTCAGCCGTGCCGGCCGGATGCCGGATCGTCCGCCTTCGGACGCAGCCGGCGAAGGTGAGCGGCGACGACCGCCGGCACCTCGTCGGGGGCCGCCTGGACGACGGGCACCGGCGGCAGGCTTTCGAGGAAGTCCTTGCGGTACGCCTGCCTGCTCAAGCGGTGGTCGAGCACCACGACCACGCCGACGTCGGTCTCGGTGCGGATCAGCCGGCCGAACCCTTGCCTGAACCTGAGGACCGCTTCGGGCAGATAGAAGCTGCGGAACCAGTCGAGCCCCTCGTCGACGCACGCCTGTCGGCGCGCCTGAACGAGCGGGTCCTGGCGCGGGAAGGGGAGCTTGGCGATCACCAGGCACACCAGGGCTTCGCCGGGGAAGTCCTGGCCGGTCCACAGGGAGTCGACGCCGAGGAGGACGGTCTCGGGGTGAGCGCGGAACTCCTCGGCGAGGGCGGCCGCGCTGCCGTGGAGACCCTGGGCGAGCACGAGCACCCCGTCCTCTCCAGCGTGGGCGCCGACGGCAGCGGCGACGCGGTGCATGTCGCGCCTGTTGGTGAAGAGGGCGAGGGTCCGCCCCCCGGTGACGGCGGCGATGCGCGTGAGGCGCGCGGTCTGGCGGTCGGCGAGCTCGTCGGGGACCCACCCGCTGCCCGGATCGTGCTCGAGCACGAGGACGGCCTGCTGCGCGAAGTCGAACGGTGAGGGGAACACGCGCTCGTCCACGTCGACCTCGGCCGTGAGCCCGGTCGCCGTGCGGAAGTAGGCGAAAGAGCCCGCGACGGCGAGCGTGGCGCTGGTGAGGACGGCGCCACGGAGCCGGTCCCAGAGGGTCTCGCGGCAAGCGGCGGCAGCCGTCAGCGGGGTGCGGGTGAGCGTCCAGCGCGGGCCGGCGACGAAGGCTGCCGGCCCGCCGGGGGACGGGCTGGCAGCCTCGACCTCGGCCCACAGCACGGAGTCTGGCGCGCTCGTCTCGGGCAGATCGAGCAGCAGGGCCGCGGCGCGCTCGGCGTCGTCGGCGAGCACGAGCAGGGCGGGGCGCTCACGGTGGTCGTCGGGCAGAGTCTCGGCCGCCCCGGCCGCGGAGCGGGCCACGGCGTCGAGCCTCTCGGCGAGGACGGCGGCGGCGGCGGTCAGGACGTCCCAGGCCGGCGCCTCCCGCAGGCCGGGCGT